>JAGQLJ010000124.1 GCA_020429495.1 Candidatus Dojkabacteria bacterium | reverse complement strand
TATATTTATTACTATTTATTTATGAATCTTATCACGAAACTAGAAACTTTTTGCCGAGACAATCTTGATGCGTTTATTGCATATTCACTTGCATTTATTTTCATTTTCTTTGGTGCTCTTAAAGTCTTAGATATAAGCCCTGTTCGAGACGTCGTTGAAGCTTCTGTTCCACTATTCAAAAATGACATTCTTTTTTTAGGACTTGGAGCTTTTGAAGTACTAGTTGGAATTGGACTTTTATTTAAAAAGACAAGAAAGTTAGCTTCTTATCTTATAATTATGCATTTAATTGGTACTTTTGTAACGGCAGTTATAAATCCTAGTCTTACGTTTAGTGCAGAAACTATAGTTACTGTTCATGGTGAGTTTGTTGCAAAGAATTTAGTTTTAATTGCTGCTGCTGTTTATCTAGCAACAAGAGAAGAGAAGAACTGAGAAATTCTTTTGCTTACAGATTCCCAATTATAAGAAATATAAAAACCTGTTATTGCAAAACCTGCACCAACAACTGAATCAATTACATAATGCTCAGCCCCATACCATGTTGCAAATGCAACTAAGGCTGGGAATATAAATATTGGTATTAACTTTTTACCGAAAAGTTTAACTAAGTATAAACTTGCAAATAAAGGCCATGCTACATGGAAAGACGGTATTGCTGCAAAATCATTTCTTCCGTATGCATTAACAATTGTTGCATAGTTTGATGGAAGATAATCATTTATCCATAAAATCCTTTGAAGGTCTGGTAAATGCCCTTGCCCCGCTGCATACCAAGGTGGAGCAGTAGGTATAAGAATAAATACTAAAACTCCAACTAGTGAAAAACCTACTAATCCCCACATATACCTTTTGAAATATTTTCTTTTATAAACCCAAATAACAAAGGCCGCACCAAGCCAAAACCAAAAGAATGAACTGTAAAAAAAGAATAAAATATAGTCATACCAAGCAGTTACATGAACATCAGGGCTTAATGTTTGTTGCAAAACTACTGATGGAACATTATCAAGAAAAAAGAAAATAGTCTTTTCTAAATCTATAATAGATTGAATTTGTAAATGAAAATTTAAACTGAAAGCAATGTTTTCTGCATTTCCTCTTAAAAATTCATATAAATAAAAAGCTGCAACTGGTGGAAACCAATCTTTCAAAAATTGAACTGGTTCTCTTAAAAGCAATGCTATAAATAATAATGTAACTATTATTAAGTCAACTCCAAAGCTTATACTAAAAATATTAATGTATAGCAAAGCACATATCCCAATCAATCCAATAATGATTTTTGAAAGTGTTCTTTGAGTCATTAGACTAATTAAAGATAATGATTATACTTTAACCTAAATAAACTAGAAATGTTATTCGAATTTTGCATATAATGGCTTATAAAATATTACAATTATTCTTTATGAATAAGATAAGATTTAGGCATGTTGCAGTGCTTTTTACTGCACTTTTTCAACTAGTAAGCTCTCCCTTATCTGCTCAGTTTACAAATTTTGATGCAGGGTATTATGTTCAAGGAGATCCAATTTATTTTTTACCTGCAAGGTTTACTTTTGGAGTTTGGGGATTGATTATTACGGGCATGATTTTATACTCAATTTATCAGATTTTACCAAATCAAAGAGAAAGAAAAATTCACAAAGTTGTTGGCTGGCCAATGGCACTTATGAATTTCTTTTTTACAGCCTGGCTTGTTGCAGCAAGTTTAGAAACTGTTAACGATTCACTAGTGAATTTCAGCTTTATAGCAACTGTTGTAGTTATTGTGCTAATGCTTTTGACTTTAATATATTTATTTATAAATACTCAAATTAAAAACCAAGATATATTTGAAACTCCAGTTGATGATTTAATTGTCAGCTTCCCTTTAATGAATTACTTTGCTTGGATTTGTATTGCAACTATAGCGAATGTTACAGATTCACTTTATGGATTTGGATTCACAGGGAATGGTTCTGGAGAGCTTTGGGCTCTCTTAGTAATTGCTGTTGCGGCAATTGTTGTTAGTGGCATTTTAATTTTAGGTAAGAGAGCAGCAGGGTTATCAGCATATACATTAGTAATTATGTGGGCTACCTATGGTCTATACTATAGAAACTGGGGTGTATCTGGCCAGGTTGCTTATGCTGCTTTAGGATTATTGATATACAGTTTTGCACTATTTATGTATAAGGTTTGGGTTAGCTATAAATAGGAGTATTTAATTAGGTTGTTTACTAACCTGGATATTAAATATTGTAACCTCTTTTTCGTATATACTATTAGTCTGCTTCAAAGCTGTTAGAGGATCTCTATCACATGTAGTGATTAGAGTATTAGCCTTTTTACGTGTAAGTAAGGTTTCAGCCCACTCCATAGGAGTGAATCCTGTAAAGACTGCTTTATAATTTCTAATGTGATTTAAAGTATTACTAAAATGGATTAGTACTTTTTTGTCTAGGAATACATTTAGATCATACTCAATATATCTATATGAGGATGCATTTCTTAAGTCTAAAGGTCTAAAAATAAATTTGTTATTTTCTAATCCCTTT
>JAGQLJ010000123.1 GCA_020429495.1 Candidatus Dojkabacteria bacterium | reverse complement strand
ATTTGTAGCTTCTGCACTATTTCTTCTATTACCTCTCAGTACAGTTACAGCCTATAGTAGTACTACTGGGAGTTATACTATTGATTTTCCAGAAGGATGGTATGTAGATGAAACAGAATATATAGTTACAGCATATCCAGAGCTAGAAGCTATGTATGGATATATTCAAATAAGTGAGGTTTCTTATACTGAACTTTTTTCAGAGATTAGTTCAGATCTAGAAGATTGGCCTTCTACCCAAGAAGACTTTATAAAAGGATTTTTGTCAGATGAATACAGAGATAAAATCAGGAGTTCATTAGAATCAGGCCTAGGGTTAAATATTATTTTTAATAAAAGTGAGGTTGATTATATCAATACTTTTAAGGTTGCTTCATTATATTTCGAAGTTAAGAATCTCAATATGTCTATTAAGCAATATAACGTTCCTTTATATGATAAATATATAGCTATAATGACTTTGTCAGATATGGATAATCCAGAAATAGTTCAAACTATATCTGAATCTCTAGGTACCATAAAATGGGGAGATGAAGAAAGACAAATAATTAATCCATCAGTGAACGTTGTCGAAACAACACAAGGTGAATCTTTCTTTCAAGCTCTAAAAAACGCCTTTTTTGAAAGATTTACTTTTTTATTAGTGGTCGTAAGTGTGCTTTCAGCATTTACTTTTTTAAGAAACAGGAAATGAAGTGATACAAGTTTTTGATTAGCGCTACATACTTTTATAAAAAATCATCCAACTCCATAGGTTTTTCGTGCTCTATCTGCTCTGCTTGTTCTAAATCAAATTTTTCTTTTTCTTGTCGTATCTGATTTATATTAATTACAAACATCTGAATTGCATTCTCTACTCTTTTATTTTCTTGTCTAGGTGATGTTTTGTTATAGTAATCTAAAAGTGCTTCTCTATATGTTTCATTCGAGATAAGCTGACTCATCTCGGCAATATCTCCATCAAATGCTGTATATAAATATCTCATTGTAATTGTAGGTAATTCTGCCTCCATGCTTTTATTGTTATGTAGTTGAATAAACCTACCCATATCCAATTCGCTTCTAATTTCTATAATTTGCTCAACATGTTCAGCTGGAATTGAATAAATAATTTGCGGTTTGCCTAATTGCACTAATGTTTTTAAATATCTTAATGCCTTATCTCGCTCTCTTCTAGGCAGATCTTGAATACTTTCTTGATCAATGTTTGGATATTGTAGTTTTGTTTCGTAAGGTACTCCCATATGACTAATTTTTCTCTTCAATCTCTTTCTTTTTACTCCAGACTCTATATCCAAACCCGGCTATACCAATTACTAATAGAACAAGTAAAAATGGAGATTTAAGTATTGATACAATAATAAACATTAAAATCCAAATAATAGTTCCAATTAAAAATCCTGCAAAACCAATAATTGTGTTTGCAATATTTTTTATATCTTTACCCACAAATGGAATAACTTTAGTTATCAATAGTGGGATTGCAGCGATGGTTGTGAACAATAATGAAAATCCACAAGTTATTAGAAAGAAAGACATAGCTCTTAATCCATTAGTAGCAAAACTATCTTGGCTTTTTAGATTATTTAATGTTTCTCCATAACCTAAAGACGATACTACAAACTCCTTATCTCCTCTATAAATTTCATTTTTTCTTGCATCACCAGCAATAACCAAATCTTGATTGTTTTTATAATACTGGTAAGAATATTTTATATCACCAACATTAGGATCTTCATTATCTATAATAAGTTCAGTTGGATTAGCAGATTCTATTTTTTCAAATTGTTCAAGTCCAATTTTATTTGCACTAGATATTGAATTTAATTTATATTCACCAATACTAAATTTTGACTCCTCTACTTTAGTGTCAATATGTGCCCATTCAAATTTCTCAGTTTTATAACAAGGTACACAATCACCTGTGTCATCACATTTAGGAGCAAGGTTTTCCAGAATTGTATCTTCTGGTTTGTTTGAAGAACAAACTTCATCTATAGTTTTTGTATATTCTTCTGTATTTGTCATTACGTAAATGCATTTATCGCTCTCATCTTCTGAATTTATTGGACAACTTAATGCATCTTCATTTGCAACTGCATTACCTTCAATAACAATATATCCTTCTTGACCACTTTCTATATTTGCTTCTTTTGCAGATTTAAAGTCGCTAGCTTTATGCTGTGAAGCAGAATTCCAAAGTACAAATGGACTAAGAAAAATAAAAAGAAAAGAAATAGGGAATAGCCAAATTTTATTCATTGTTAGGTTATTTAATAATTATTGAATTTAGCTTGATGCAAAGATATTGTCAAGAAAAGCTAATCAAATATATTACAATTAAAATTTTAAAATAGTATACTTCCAATATAAATATTATCCCCAATACTTATGGCATCTCCCCAGCCAAAAAGTACCTACTTCACAGCAGGTGCTGCATTATTAGGATTTGTTGCTCTAGCCTCATTATTTTCTCCTTCAGAATTAAACCCTAAAACAAATAGCGAAAGTGGAATCATCGAAGTTACAAAAGCAAATGATATTCAAGAAGAAACTACATTTATTTGTACAACAGGTGAAGAAATTGATAGAGAGTGTAAAGAATGTAATCTTGCCCAAATTACTTTCTATAATGATAATTGTGAGCTTGAGACAGATGAAGTTGAAGATCTTAGCTGTTCAGAGACTTGCATAGTTATACCCACAGATAAAACACAAACCAATACAATAAACCCAAGTACAACAACTCAAGTACCTCTTGTATTAGAACCAACACCAATACCTGTTCAACCAACTCCTGAGCCACAACCTGCACCATTACCTATACCAGTACCACAACCCACGCCAGCGTCTCAACAGCAGTACTGTTGCAAGCATTGCTCCAAAGGCAAAGCTTGCGGAGATAGTTGCATATCCAGAGATAAAGTTTGCCACCAGCCGCCAGGTTGTGCATGTGATAGTTAGTAAGGCAAATTTTCTTTCTAGCTTCATTCCTTATTCATTTCCTAAAGGTAATATTATTGTATTAACCTAAGAAAGCGCTATTAGGTTAAGAATAAAATAATTATTATTTATATTGCTTATGAATTATAGAAAATATATTGCACCGGCTGTGGCCGTTACAATATTAGGAGGAGCTGCCATCTCATTAACTGCTGTTCAAGCCTTTGGTGGTTTTGGACAGAACAATGAGCAAATGCAAAACTTACAATCAGAATTGCATGACTCAGTTTTAAATAATGGAGTCTCAAGTGATCAAACTCAATCACTAGTACAAGAGATTCAGTCACTTAGAGATACATTTGAATCTGATAGAGCAACTGAATTTAATTCATCAGAACTTTCATCTTACCTTGGATTAAATTTTGATGAATATCAAACTCTACATATGGCTGGAGTTAGCTTACAAGAGTATGCTGATCAAAATGGTTTAGATATTGAACAAATAAAAACAATACTAAAATCAGAGCATACAGCACACCTTGATGAAGCGCTAGCTAACGGAGACATAGACCAAAATCAATATGACAGAATGATTGAGCATATTGATGATATGGTAGACCATCAAGTTGAAGGATTTGGTGGAATGGGCCCAGGTGGTCGAGGACAAGGTGGCCACATGATGGGTGACGGTGATGGTGAAGGATTTAGAATGGGAGGAATGTAGTATTTGCGGGGAACAATTATTATTCCCAATACAATTGTATTGTAATACAATGATAATGCTGTTTGGGGGTGTTAATCTTCTGGATGGTTATTAGAAATAGAAAATTAAACCGGCTGAAAGGATATAATTATTCTTCAGCTGG
>JAGQLJ010000122.1 GCA_020429495.1 Candidatus Dojkabacteria bacterium | reverse complement strand
CAAGCTAGCTCTCTTATTGCAAGCAAGGTTTTGTCATCAGATATAGCAGCATATGGTTCACCATACCTTCTATCTATCTCTTGTTTAAATGATTCAGGGCAAAGCATAACAAATATAAGCGCTGATTTTACACTGTCGTTTTATAACAACTCTACCCTTATTGAGCATAGTTTTGTGGTATCTGCATCTTCTATGTCATATAGTGGTGGTATTGTTACTACTAAAAGTGAAAAAACTGGATCCAGATTTGTAATATCACCATTATCATCTATCTCTCTTTCTGATACTCAAAATGCAGTATTTGCTGTAGAAATAGACTTACTTGATGATCAATCTGCATATAATAAGGTCTCTGTTGATTTTCACTGTACAGGTACCTCAGGTGGAGCAACAATAACTTCAGATGTAGCAAACGAAACCCAACTAATTGCTCAACAAGAAGCTGGAGATCCTGGAACTATCTATAGATTCTATAACCCAACTACAAGCAGTCACTTTTATACTATGGACTACAATGAGGTTTTATATCTTGTAGCTAATAACTATAATTGGGATTATGAAGGTGCTGTTTTCAAAGCTGAACCTTTGAATAGCAGTAATTCTTGTGATAGCACTAACAAACCTATTTATAGATTCTATAACTCAAGCACAACAAAGCACTTCTATACTCCAAGTGCTGAAGAAAAAGATTACTTAATTGCAACAAACCCTAATTGGTCTTATGAAGGTATTGCATACTGTGTTAAAAATGAGCCCGCAGCAAGCGATATTCCATTATACCAATTCTATAGTGAATCTTTGGGTGGGCACTTTTATACTATAGATGATGCAGAAAGAGACTGGGTTAAGTCTACTCTTTCACAAAGATATAGGTATGAAGGACCAGTATTTTTCGTTTCACCACTTTAAAGCTATAATGGCTTATGAAGAAACACATCCTACTAGCCTTACATCAATATATTGATGATAGTGAGGCTGGTGGGGTCGAAAAGCATGTTGAAGATTTAAAAAATGAGCTAGTAAAAGACTTTAAAGTTTCAATAATCTACACCTCAAAGGATTGTAACTCTTTAATGCTCAGAACTTATGAAGATAAATCAGAACAAATTTACTCATTTCCTTTAAAAGAAAAGCTGTATAAGTTTACACAGACAAATGAAGAGTTAAGCAATTTAATAAAGAAGCTAGTCTCTTCAATTAAAGTAGATACAATTCATGTTCACCATACGCTATATGTGGGTTTTGATATATTCCAAGTTGCAAAAGAGCTAGAAATCCCCTTAACTTATACAATTCATGATTACTATCTTATTTCTCCAGATTTTAATCAGAACTATAAATTTATAGACGGTGAATATGTTGAAGATAAAACTGAAAATAATAAATACTTTGCAGAACTTACAAACAATAAATCCTTTAGATTAAAAGATTGGCAAGATTATTCTAAAAAGATTTTAAAATTAGCAGATTCAATTACTGTACCCTCAGAAACTGTAAAAAAAGAAATTCTAAAAGTATTTGATGTAAGCTCTATTAATGTAATAAGTCTTGGACTGCCATTATCAAAAAAACAAAGTCTAAATAAATATAGTATAAACACTATTTGTTTTTTTGGCAGTACTCATTACCCAAATAAAGGTAGACATATAATTGAAAATGTATCTTTAGCACTTTTAGAAAAAAATAAGCGTATAAAGATTCAATTTCTAGGTACAAAAGCTGAAGCATGGCCAAGTTTAGAAGAACAAGAAAGAGTTAATTTTTTGGGGAAATATAAAAGAAAAAATGTAATCAGCAAATTACAAGAAGCTAATCCCGCTTTTATTGTCTTTTTATCGCTATCAAAAGAAACCTTTAGCTTTACTCTGTCTGAAGCATGGTTAGCAGGTATACCAGTTATTGTTGGGCCTATTGGTGCCCAAGCTGAGCGTGTTGAGAAAAATAGAGGAGGAATAATATTAGAATCTTTTGAGCAAGAAGAAATTATTAAGAAAATAACTGAACTATTAAAGAATAAAGAAGAACTTTTAAAGTTAAGAAAAGAAGTAAAGAAAATTCCAGGATTAAGCATAAAAGAAACGCTTGAAAGCTATAAGAAACTATATAAATATAGTAAAAAACCATCTACTGTTGATATTGATATTAACGATTTTCTAGCCCAAGCACAAAATACTTATCCTCAATTTGAAAAATATAGTAAAACAATTAGCTTACAAAAAGAATTATTTGAATCGCATATAAGAATACTTGATAATCATATTGAAAATTTAAATAAGTTTATTAATGAAGCTAAGCCAGAGCTAGAAAAATATAGAAGCTTAAAAGGAAAGATAAACTGGATAATAAAACCTATTAGACGTAT
>JAGQLJ010000121.1 GCA_020429495.1 Candidatus Dojkabacteria bacterium | reverse complement strand
TGATACGCTGGACTTGATTCTCGTCCATCTCTACCAACAATGCATTGTTTAATCTCTCTGTTTTGTAGATAAATTGAAAATGCAATTCCTAGTTTAAATAAAACCTCATTATTAAGTTCACCACCTACTAATCCCCTTACATCGTAGCCTTTAAAAAAGTTTAATTCTTCCATAAAATCATACTATCATGAATCAATAATACTGGCGATTTAAGAGTTTTATCTCTATACTATAACTATGAACTTTAGATTACCTGTAAGACAATCAACAGAAAATAGAATCTTTTTCTATTTAATGTTTTCAGGTATTTTACTTTTAGCCTATGCGCTAATAAAGCCACTATTATCATTAATAATTCTGGCTATATTAGTTGCAGGATTATTCTATCCTGTTTATAAAAAAATTTATAAATTTACCCGAGAAAGAAATTATATTGCAGTTCCATTAACAATGATTTCAATTTTGTTATCTTTCATTATTCCAATAATTATTATTTCAGTTATAACAATTAATCAGCTTAGTATTTTTATTAGTGATGTTGGGGATTTTGCAGGAAACTCAGAAGAAATTTCTCAGATTTTAGACTCAAATACAGAATCAGGTTTAAATACAGAGAAGTTCACAATTAAGCTTGAAAACTCTATTGATGACATAAATTATCAATTGGCTAGATTACCATTCGTAAATCAAAATGATTTAATAACTATTCAAAATGTACAACAGGTAATTGGAGAGCTGGCAAAAACCGTTGCAAACTGGGCAGGAAATACAGCAGTTAATATTGTTCAAAATACACCAAGCTTTATTACTAACTTAATTGTATTTGTAATAATTCTTTCAACTCTTATTCCTTCGCAGAAAAGATTAAAAGACTATATTCTAAAGCTTAGTCCACTAAACGATAGAATCGATAAGTTATATCTAACTAGAGTTAATGCCATGGCTAATGCAATGATTAAAGGTACACTTGTAATTGCTGTAACACAAGGTTTAATCTGTGGAATCTTATTGTGGTTAGCAGGAGTTCCATATATCTTTTTCTGGACAATTCTATGTATTTTTATGTCTATAGTTCCAAATGGTGGAGCTTTAGTAAACTGGCCAATTTTAATAATACTTTTACTTTCAGGAAATATTCCTGGTGCAATAATTGTTGGACTTGGTAATTTATTAATTGTTTCATCAGTTGATCAAATATTAAGACCTATATTAGTTCCAAAAGAAGCCAATCTTCCACCAGCACTAACCTTACTTGGTATTGTGGGAGGATTACATTTATTTGGATTTTTGGGAGTAGTTTATGGACCTGTGATTATGATTTTCTTAATAACAACTTTTGATATCTACATTGAATACTATAAAGAATGATGAATTAACAATTATGGATTGCGAATTAAAAGTTGATTTGAAGAAGTTTGTAATTAAAAATCCGTAATTTTATTAATTTTTTCATAAAATTTTCACATAAGCGTTTTATACTTTTGATATAAATTTTATAATATTTAACTATGAGTACAAAAAAGAAAGTCATCTACATAACAGTTCTATCAATATTATCACTTTTATTAGTTTTTTCTGGATTCTTAAACGCACAGCTTTTAATAGCAAATAAATGTAATTTAAAAGGTACGGCCTTTTCAGGACTTGTTGACTCATCTTCATGTTCAACAACTAATACTAATTCAAATAGTGTAAGAGTTGTTCCTACAGCTTTTGGAGATAGCACAAATGTTGCAGCAATATTTACCGCCTCAAATAAATCTGTTGTTGGAATCGGTATTTTAAACCAAAATGAATCAACAGAAGGAGTGATTGGTACTGGTTTTGTTGTAACTAGTGATGGTTATATAGCAACAAATCAACATGTTGTGTCGAGTGAAGACTCTGATTATTATGTAAAATTCCCAGACGATGAGACTGTTTATAACGTAACTGAAGTTTATAGAGATAGAATAAACGATATTGCAATTATCAAAATAGATAAAGATGGCCTAGATCCATTGCCTTTAGGCGATTCAGATACAGTAACACCAGGTGAGCAAGTTGTAGCTATAGGTAATCCACTAGGGGAATTGAATAGTACTGTAACATCTGGAATTGTTAGTGCCGTTAATAGAACAGTAGAAATTGATAGTAACTCATTCTTAAGAACAAATGCGGAAACTTTTGAAGATACAATTCAAACTGATGCAGCAATTAACCCTGGAAACTCTGGTGGTCCACTAATTAATAGCGCTGGAGAAGTAATTGGAATTAACTTTGCAACTATTAGAAATACAAATAACTTATCTTTTGCAATTCCTATTGAGTATTTAAAAAATAGACTTACAGAACTACAAGATAATGGAGACTTTAAGATTGCCTACGTTGGAATTGGATATTCTGTAAATTCTTATAGACTTGGAGATCAAGTTATTATTGGAGCAAGAGTTCAGTCAGTTGACTTGAAAGGATCAGCAGCTGGAGTGCTAGAAGAGGGGGATATTATTACCAAATTTGATGGAACTGATTTAAGTGAAGATAGTTTATTTAGACTTATCCAGTCACAAGAAATTGGATCTACAGTTGAAGTTGAGTTCTATAGAGATGGTGAGCTGATGACAGATAATATCAAAATTATTCAAAAATAAGAGTCAAACCCTCCCCTTTAATAAAGGGGAGGTATACCGATCGAAACAGATGGATTATGAAATCTTTTTACCTGGTTCGTTTCTTGAAGCACTTCTTTCAACTTCATGTGCTTGAATCATTGCATTTCTAATTTGTGATTCAACATCTTGCATTCCTCCAGGTGAGTGAGGAATTAAAATTGTATTAGAATACTGACCCACATCTTTTAGGGTATCAAAATATTGAGTCATAAGAACAAGATTCATAACATCGTGAGCAGTTGTTCCTTGTACTCCTTCTTGAAAATCTTCCACAGATTCTCTTAAACCTTGAACAATTGCTAATCTTTGATCTGCAATTCCTTTACCTTGCAGTGCCTTTGATTCTGCATCAGCTTCTGCTTCTTTAACTTTCATGATTTTATTTGCTTCAGCTTTTTCTCTTGCTGCAACTTTCATTCGCTCTGCTGCATTAATTTCATTCATTGCCACCTTTACCTTTGCATCAGGATCAATATCTGTTACTAGCGAATTCAAAATAACAAAGCCAAATTGTGTCATTGTTTCATTTAGTTCTTCTTTAATTGCGTTTGCAATCTCTTCTTTTTCAGCAAAAAGTCTATCTATATTTATTCTTGGGACTCTAGCTCTAATAACGTCAAATACATATGAGTTAACTTGAACCTCAGGATCATCTAGCTTATAAAAAGCGTCATAAACATTGTCAGAATTTACATGATATTGAACTGAAACTGTTATGTGGACAAACACATTATCTAAAGTTTTTGTTTCAGCTTTTACATCAAGTTGCTGAACTCTTAGCGATAGTCTTCCAGCAATTCGTTCTACAAATGGGATTTTAAAATTAAGTCCTGGTCTTGCTACTCTTGAAAATCTTCCAAAAGTTTCAATAATTGCTACTTTTTGTTGTTCAACAATAAAGAATGTTGAGAAAAAAGTTATTAATGCAAATATTAAAAGGAACACCATAAAGTATCCAAATGCATTCATAAAAATAAAGTAAGAAATAAT
>JAGQLJ010000120.1 GCA_020429495.1 Candidatus Dojkabacteria bacterium | reverse complement strand
CGCCTTATTACTTATTTTATTATTTTTATAATACGTCTTCTATTCTACAAGTTTGATCATTCTTGAATAATTTTACAAATGCTGCAAAATCACTTAAGTTTACTAACCCATCTCCTGGATCACCAGCAGGCTTACCAGCAGCTACAATATCTAAGTAACCACACTCAATTGATTCAGGTGTTGAATATGTTCTAAAGTCACCATTTATTGGGAAGAAAGATGTTCCTTCGGAATACCCAGCATTTTCACCAAATGTAACTTTTACTGGAGCTTTATTATCAATTGGATCTACAACAACTGTTCCAAATATTTCAGAACCATCTAGGTTGGATGTCTTTGCAAAACTAGCACAAAAACTTGATGAGTTAATAATCATTGTACCTGATGTATTAGTATCACAAGGAAGTGGAGTTAATGGCCAACTAGTACCATCTGGAATAAATGATAATACATTAGCATTTTCAAATTTCAAATGAAGATTAATTGCATTACCATTTATGTTAGTTTTATCGTTAGCTTCAATTTGAATTGCAAATTTATCTGTATCTAAAGAATTTTCTGTACTTGGTTGAACAATCAAAGATTGAACGTCATTACTCAAAATTTGTCCATCTGAGAATACTAAAGATACAGTTGATGGAATAACATTTGTTTCAGTTGTATTCTTTAAATAAATTTTTCCAAGAGTCTCTTGTGACGCAAATGAACTTGTATAAGATGCTATTGCATAGCAAATAGACTTGTTCTGCGAGTAAATACTTGTATTTGTACTATCACATGTACCAATAGCACTCAACCAACCTGACTTTGAACCAGGTGATACAGCTAAAAGATCGTAATTAGAGAAGTTCGCATTTAATTCAAACCCTCTATAGTTTGTTATATCTAGTGCACTTGGATCATTCTTTATCTCAAATTCGCTTACACTTTCGTATTTATTTTCACCAACAGGATTACATTCAGTATTGAAGTTTTTAGCAAAATTAGCAAAGTCTTTTAGTAGTATTTTAGAATCACCATCAATATCTAGTGGAAGACAATATAACAAACCTTGATCAGCAACTGATACCCCTCCTTGCTCTGCTTGCTGTTGCAAAACACGATTAAGTCCTAGTACTGTAAAGATAAAAGCTATTACAACCCAAATAAGTAAAAAATTTCTTCTGAAGTTCATATTAATTTAATTAATCCTATGGATACAGGTTATTCTAAATTGAATATGGTGTCAATTATTAGTAATGAGGAAATAGATAGAAACTTTTATTCTTTTATATACTAAGCGTATCTTTCGTAGCTTCTTGAAACTCTCATTGAGTTAAACTGTCTAACAGTATCTAAAATTACACTTACAATAATTAAGATACTAGTACCTCCAACTCCAGAAAGAATGAATAGATTTATTCCAGAAGAATACTCAATATAGTTTCTCGCTACTAATGGTAGTAATGCTAAGAATGCTAAGAATACTGCTCCCCAGAAACCTATTCTTGCAAGAACTCTTGCAATATATTTTTCTGTTGATTTTCCTGGTCTAACACCTGGTATAAATGCAGAGCTTTTTTGTAGATTTTCTGCAGTATCAGAAGGTTTTAGCGCAATAAATGCATAAAATACTCCAAATAATACAATTATAATGAAGTAGAAAATTCCATATGTTAAGTCTTTCCCATTAACAACTCCATCTCTTGTTGCAAATAAGAAGCTATTCTCAATATCTCCTAATATTCCATATATTGAAGATGAGCTACTAATAGCTTGTCTTGCAAACGGAATAACTAATTGTGGTACAGAAACTAATGCTGATGCAAAGATAATTGGAAGTACTCCAGTTATAGTTAGCTTAATTGGCAGGTTAGAATCTTGAGATACAGGTGTTGTAGCTGCTCTTCTTGCATAATGTATCTTAATTTTTCTAACAGATTCATTGATATAAACAATCAGTATTATAAGCAGAATAAATCCTAAGAGCACTCCAAATAGAGATACTATAGATGCATTTGTTAGAACACTAAAGTTTCCTTCAAACAGTTGTGTAAAGAAATTTGGGAAACTTATTTGTGCAAAATCTTGTTTTAGTAGTGATGGTAATGATGCCAAAATACCTGTTGAAATCATTATTGATGACCCATTTCCAATTCCATTCTCTGTAATTACTTCAGCTAACCACATAAGGAACATTGAACCAGCAGTTAGAATTAAAGCCATAAAGATAATCTTTGTGACAGATGGCCAATCTGAACCTGCTGCATGTGGTATCAGAAAGTCAGGTGAGTCTGTTATTGTTCCTAATGAAGAACTTGATAAATCTCTTCTTGATAGGAATAGCAGATAAACAACAGAATACATTACTGATAAAGGTAATGTTAAATATCTTGTGTATTGATTAATTATTTGTTGTCCTCTAGCACCTTCTTTAGATAATTCTGTTAAGTATGGAATTACAGGTGTGATCAATTGAATAATAATTGATGCATTAATGTATGCAACAATTCCTAATCCAACAATACTTGGAGTATCTAGTGTATTTCCTGTAAATATCAAGAATAAGTAGTTAGCTTCTGAAGCAGTTGCGTTTTGAAAGTACTGCTCATAAACTCCCATATCAACTCCTGGAAGAGGAATTGACGCCATAGCTCTGTATATTAAGATAATAAACAAAGTCATCAAAATCTTTGATAACAAGGCTTTATTAGTTAATAATTCCTTTAATCCAGCTGGGACACTTTTAATACTTGGTAGTTTAAATCTTCTTTTCTTAGTTTTT
>JAGQLJ010000119.1 GCA_020429495.1 Candidatus Dojkabacteria bacterium | reverse complement strand
CTGTTTGCAATACTTTTGGCAGACAGCATTTTAGGCTACAGCTTTCCTATTATTGTGAACGATCAACTGCAGTCTCCAATTATGCTTGGAATAATAATGGCTGTATCTTCAGTAATTGGTATTGGTATGGATTTAATAATTCCACAATTTTTTAGAAAAACTACTTGGAAAGAATTTTTAGTTTTAGGAATTATAGTTAGTATTGGTTATCCAATTGTAATTCATATTGGAACATTTTCTCTATCAGTTTTAATGTTTATGCTTGGCTCAATAATCTGGGGAATATATTTTGAATTTCTATCTTTTGCTGAGCAAAGTTTTATTGTTGAAGAAGAAAGAAGAACTGATTACACAAAAGACTGGAGCGTTATTTATGCAATATGGCAGTTTACTGCTCTGTTGAGTCCAATAATTGCAGCTTTTTTACTTTCACAAAGTATTATTTATTTTTCAACATCAATTATTGCAATTCAGTTTTGTGCATTGCTAATTTGTTACTTCTTAATACTTCAAATTAGAAAAGAAGCACTTGAAGAGCGAAATCATAAAATAAGAAGTCACACAAGAACAGCAATTAAATTTTTAAAAGAATTAACTGTTTTTGAATTTTTGGGAAGTCGAATACTTTCAATATTTTTAATTGGATTTTTTAACACTTCAATAATTGCACTATTTTGGACTATTGGTGGAATTTATGGAGAACAGATAACACAAAGCACAGAATTTGGTTGGATTGTTCTTTTCTTGTTTAACTTAGGGATTTTACTTGGTACAGGCTACTTGGTTTATAGACCAGTTCAAAGAAACAGAATGAAGCTTGCACAGCTATTATTAATGCTTAGTGCGCTTTTACTAATTCCAATATCATTTATTCAAAGTAAAGAATTAATTGTTGCAACTATTGCATTAATGAGTATTTCAATATCAATGGTAGGGCCACTAAATGATTCGGAATTTTCAGATGTAGCAGAAAGAAACGAAGAATCTGAAATATATATTATGAGTCTTTCAAGGATGATGAACTCTCTATCATACGTAATTGCACCATTGGTAGCAGGTATACTTGGAGAGTATGTATCATATGAAAAAGTTTTCTCTATTTTTGGTGCAATAATTTTTATATTGACACTCTATATTTATCTTAGAACACCAGATAAGATAAGACTTCCACAAAAGCAAATTAATGAGTTAATCAAAAGTTGACAAATATACCCCCAGGGAGTATATTAAGTTTATGGATGATTGCAAAAAATTTAATTCACAGATAAACAGAATTTCTGGTCAAGTAAATGGAATCAGTAAAATGATTGATTCTGGACGGCCAGTAGCAGATATTGTGCAACAGGTTTCTGCAGCACGTGCTGCTCTTTCTAGACTAGCTGTAGATTTATTGAAGAATGAATCTAGCGCATGCTTTAGCCAAGATAAGGCAGAGTCTCAACAGAAAAAGTTTGAAGAGTTAGTAACTAATTTCTTCAAAATTACATAATATTTTTTATATATTTTCAATGTCAGATAATGCAAATATTAAACACACAACAGATTCAGATTTTGATAAAGACACATCTGAAGGAACAATAATAGTAGATTTTTGGGCAGAATGGTGTACTCCATGTAAAATGATTGCCCCAGTTTTAGACGAAATTGCATCTGAGTTAGATGGAAAACTTAAAATTGTAAAGTTAAATGTTGATGAAAACCCTGAAACTCCACCAAAGTTTGGGGTACAAGGAATTCCAACTTTAATTATGTTTAAAGAAGGAAAGCTTGTAGACAGAATTGTTGGTGCAATGCCAAAAGCAACTCTAGTTCAAATGATTGAAAAACACCTATAGTGAGTAGATTGTAGATGAGTAGAAAATAGAATCTCATATCTATTCTTCTACTTTTCTAATCTCTACATTCTTAAATTATTAAATATAAACAATGGAAGATCAGAAAAAAGAAGGTAATAATATAAATGATGTTGTAATTGTAGGTTCGGGACCTGCAGGTTTGACAGCAGCAATTTATGCCTCAAGAGCAAGATTAAATCCTCTACTGCTTATGGGCGAAACATGGGGAGGTCAGCTTATGAATACAACAGATGTAGAAAATTTCCCGGGTTTTCCAGAGGGTATAAAAGGGCCAGATTTAATGCTTGGAATGATTAAACAAGCAGAAAAATTTGGAACAACTTTAAAATATGCAAATGCAGAAAAGGTAACTGTACAAGAAAATGGTATAAAAGTAGTATCAACTAAAGATGGCGATATTAAAGCAAGAGC
>JAGQLJ010000005.1 GCA_020429495.1 Candidatus Dojkabacteria bacterium | reverse complement strand
TTGTTGAGAAATGTAGTTTATCTGTTTTTGATAAAACAATAAAATCAAGCATAAATAATGAAAAAAGATAAACAGTGAATGCAATTGGAACAATTGTTCTTACTCCTCCTGATGTTATTCTGTCAAAAAAGTCTGAAAGAAAATTACTATCCTTTTCAAATGAATATTTATTGGTTGAAGTGGATTTTACTTGAGCTACAATTTCTGCAATTTCAGAAGTATTTAGAATAAACTCTGATTGATTACCAGATTTATCTTTTAAATTAATCTTAAGGGTATCTTTTGAAAATAATTCTGATTCATCAAAAGAAACATACCATCTACTTAAAACATCATCTTTTTGTAAACTAAGAATTGATGCATCTGATGTTATAGTAAGTGTATCTTTAGAGGCTCTAAAGTCAATAATTATACTATCACCAGTTGTTTGATTTACGTTTATACTCGACTCATCTAAAATAGGAAATTCACCATCTAAAGTTAACGCAATAACTTCTGATCTCGCTATTACTTGACCATTCTCGTCATATAGTTGAGCTGTTATTGAATATTTACCGTCCTTATAGTCAGGTTCTGACCTATAGGTATAGCTTTCACCATCAGCATCAACTTTTCCAATAATATCATTATTCGCTACAATACCTACTTGGGAATTTTCAGGGTTAACTTTTCCACTTACTTCAAAAATATTTTGGTTAACTACCTGATCATCTTGTAAATTATCAATTGTTACATAATTATCGTCTAAAAGAAGACTTTTATTTACAGTTTGTTTTGTTAAATCTGAAACTGGAATATCTTCTTGCAAAATATCTTCAAGTGCAAACTTCTTACCAAAGTGAACAGTAATTATTGTATTATTAGCTTTACCTTGATAAGTACCATACGCAAAACCAAAACCAATTTCATCAAAATTAGGATTTAAAATATTTTCTTTATGTGTTGGACTATTAAGCCAAGCAGCCATTACACTATCAATTGTTGAAAATCCTTCTGCAAGATTCTCACCAGCATGCTGATAGTTATAACCTACTGCTTTAAAGTATTCCCAAGGTTCTGTATCTGGTGGGCAATAGTGAGACCAACAATTTAGATCAAGCATAACTTCTGCTTTATCACTCGCTGATCTAGATAAAGTTGTACTTAAAGTTAGTGGTTCTAACCCTGCTTTAATTCTTTGTTCATTATGTGCAGTTAGCAGTTCATCAATAGTAATAGCAGCGCTAACTGGTTGAATTCCAAGCCAAGGAGAAAAAAGAATATTAAATCCAATAAGAATAAATGTATACACAAGCATAGCATTCCTATGCAATAGCTTAGGCGTATAGTTATTCTGCTTTGTTGGAATAAATAAATTCTGTATCAATTCTAGAGTAAAATTATTATTTTTTAGTATTTATCTCACTGAATTAGTATACTTTAATCAAATTATTATCGCTAGCAAATGAATATTCCAAAAGGGCTAAGAAAGCTAACTTCACTAGTTGTTTTGCTTTTGGGCATTATATTTGGATTTTTCATTATTAATTTAATATTCGCTTCTAATAAAATTGAGTTCATAACTAACAATCCAATAGATTTATCTTGGTTTAATCTTGATAATAAAATTGATAAAAGCATAACAATTTTAGTTAGTGGAGACACAATGCTTGCAGAACAAGTTGGAGACTATATTGTAAATGAAGGAATCAATCCTTTTCAAGAAATGATTAGACATTACAAAAATGCAGATTATGTTGTTCTTAATCTAGAAACAAATATTTCCACCCCAGGAGTAGGAGTGCAAAGAAATAAGAACTACACATTTAATGCACCACTTGAAGCACTAAATATTTTAAAAAGTGCTGGAGTTAATGCTGTTTCATTAGCAAATAACCATACAATGGATTATGGTGAAAGTGGAATGACAGACATGCTAAAACTTTTAGATGAAAAAGAAATTAATCATTTTGGAGCAGGAAATAACCTAGATGAGGCATTTGAACCATTTATAGAAGATATAAAAGGTACAAAAGTAGCTTTTATAGGTATAAACGACATTGAAGGTTATTCTCAAGATGCTGGTTTAAATAAGCCTGGAAGTGCTCCTTTTGATAAAGAGAGAACTGCTGCTGCAATTGAAAAAGCAAAGTCAGTTGCAGATTTAGTTATTGTTTACGCTCACTGGGGGTTTGAACATAATACTGTTCAAGACCCATATCAAGTAGAATGGGCACATTTTCTAATTGATAGTGGTGCAGATATGGTTATTGGTGCTCATCCTCACGTAAGACAAGAACATGAGTTGTATAAAGACAAACACATTTATTATTCATTAGGGAATTTTATTTTTACTGGAATGGATTGGAATCCAGAAGCAGTGCTTGGAACAATGTTAGAAATTGATATTAAAGATAAGCAGATAATTGGTGTACTAGAAGACACAGTAGAGATTTCTTATCATGGAGTACCTGTGGTGCAAGGGGAGGATAGATTATAGCTTACCCATAAACTGCCAACAATTTCCATCTGGATCTAGCCATGTGCAAACATAAATAGGATTTTCTTCTGTTGCAAATGGAGTTAATATTGGCTCTTGAATAATTTTGCACCCAGCTGCTTTTACCTTTTCAAACCATTTTTGTACTTCATCAGTATTTAAATTAATCATTCTTCTCATTGGATCTTTATTTTGACCAGTTATTTCTGAATGATGTCCAATCCATAAATTATTATTTTCACTTATTTTCAAAGTATAACCGTAATCTTTTTCTAATCCGTTTTGTGCAGGGATATCAGTTTTACTAACTTGCTCTAGCTCAAGTACATCTTGATAGAATTTAACTAATTCATCTGGATTTTGAGACCAGAATAAAATGTTTCTTGTATTAAACATATATTATTTTTTAATAACCTCTTGTAATGCCTTCCAAAGATTATCTTCAATTTCTATTTCACCAGGTTTCTCTACTTCATTTTTAAAGTTATTTCCTCTTTCGCCTGGAATAAATATTTCAGAAACACCGTCAACTTTTCTTGCAGACTTAACTTTCTCTATTATTTCTGAAACACTTTCAGTAAAGTCTTTCTTAGATAAAAATATTTCTGGATCAATTGCGATTACTAAATTACCTGCATTGTCACTATCGTTATCAAAAGAATCAGCTTTAACAAATGCTCCAGCTAAGATTTGAACAACAAGTGCTAGCCCTGAACCTTTATGTCCACCAAAAGCTCTTAGTGCTCCTGACATTACTTCGGACGGATCATTAGTATTTTCTCCCTTAGAATTGTAACCAATCTCATCTGGAATACTTTTACCAGCAGTTTTTGCTTCTATTAACCCATAATAAGTCATACTCGACATTGCCATATCTAAAATTATTGGATCAGATTTAGTTGGAATTCCATATGCCATTGGATTTGTGCAAAATCTAGCCTCATTTGAACCATATGGTGCAACTAACTGAAACGGTGCTGAAGCAAAAGCTATTCCGATTAGACCTTGCTCAGCTATTTTATTAACATAATAGCCAAGTGCACCTGTTGACTCGCTTGTGTCATGGTTTCCAGCGATTCCTACTCCAATATCATTTGCTTTTTCTATAGCAATATCTACCAATTTATCCATTACTACCATTGCGTGAGTGTAGTTCCCATTAAGCAGAGCAGAAACTTTTGTTTCTTTATCTATTGTAGGTTCTTTGCCTGTTTCAATTCTAGGTATTCCATTTCCAATCAATTTTACTACTCCTTGGTTATTTCCTCTAAGCTGAGCGTACATTAAAATATTTTTTATAATCTCAGCCTCGGTATCTGTATAACCATATTTTTTCACAGCAGCCAGTGTAGTTTTTTCTAGTTCTGATACTTTTACTTTCATATGAGTTTTTTAAAATCTATTTTATTTTATATTTAATTTCGAATACCTTATCAACAAGCAACTTTAAATCTTCCAAATACTTTTCTTTCTTTATAGCTAATGCAGTTAAAAAAGTAAGCTTCTCAATAGAAATTATTTTATAATCATCAACTTCAGTAGCATCTTCAGATAGAAAATCATAATCGTATAAACATATTGTTTTCCAAATTTCAAAATCATTTATAATCACTCCTTTATCACCAAATAAGTCTTTTAGATTTGCTGGATACTTTTCTGCTAATGATTCATAATCTTCACTACTAACTATTAGATCTGTGTCTATTCCTGATTTTCTTATTTCATAGTACTCCTTTGCCTTTCCACCAACCAGCAGCGGTTTTTGTATAAATTTATAATCTAAATTCGATAAATCTATCTTAATATTAGTCATTTTTAACTTTTAACTCTTAATTCTTAACTATTTATATTGTACTTAAATCCAAAACAGCTCTATATCTAATCTTACCTGATTTAATTTTTTCTATTGCACCATTTACATTATCAATTGGAAATAGTTCGTATTCAGTATTTATATTCTTTTCGTTTACAAATGTAAGCATCTCTTTTATTCGCTCTCTTGAACCTATTGACCCCCCTCCTATTCTTTTCTCTTCCATAATTAATGGACCAGCTTCAATTGAAATATTATTTGCTACTCCTACAACTGCTAATGTTCCACCTGGAGATAGAATTTCTATATATCTATTCCAATCTATATCAGCAGGAACTGTTGAAATAATAAAATATAATTTTCTTGTAAGATTTTCATCTGATATATCTGTAACAAAGTAATCTGCTCCAATTTTTTTAGTTTCTTCTTCTTTTTCAGGGCTTGATGAGAATGCATAAACTTCGCAACCCATTCCTTTTGCAAACTTAATTGCAAAATGTCCTAATCCACCAATTCCAACTACACCAACTTTCATACCTGGTTTTACTTCGTACAGTTTAAAAGGATTATATGTAGTTATACCTCCACACATCATTGGGGCAATGCTTGCAGAATCAATATCTTTAGGTAAATGGAAAACATAGTCTGTAGGTACTTTTATGTATTCAGCAAAACCTCCTGGTCTTCCCACACAAGTAGAGTATCCATCTTCCATGTTTACACAACAATTTTCTAGACCCTTAGTACAAGCTGCACATTCTCTGCAATTACCTATTTGCCAACCTAATCCAACTACATCCTCTTTTTGAAAATCACTTACATCAGATCCAACTTCATCAACAATTCCAACAACTTCATGACCTGGAATAAACGGATATTCTGTTTCTTCCCAATCGTTGTCTATATAGTGAATATCAGTATGGCAAATTCCACAATGTGTAACTTTTATTATAATTTCGTTTAATTCTGGAGCATCCATTTCAAACTCAATTGGCTCTAGTTTTGCACCAGCACTTTTTGCAGCATATGCTTTTACTTTCATAATTAATATTTAACTCTATAATATATATGAACTAAATCGTCACTTAGTTCTTTAACATCAACTTTATCAAGCTCAACTTTAACACCATCACTTTCAAATAATCTTATACCTTCACCTAAAATTATTGGATGAACAGATAAAATCATATCTGTAATTAATTTCTCTTTTAATAGTGATGCATTTGCGATGCCTCCACCAATTAATAGAGCTTCTTCCACCTTATTTTCTTTATAAAAATCTACGAGCTGACTTATGTATTTGAATTGATTATGACTTTGTGGATCTGAAGTTAAGACATGGTAGTTTATTTTAGTTTGATCAATATCAGGATCTTCAGTCATTTCTTCGTATGTTCTTCTACCACAAACTAAGTTTCTATATTGATAACATAATGATTCAAATACTTCCCAATCTGCATCTGCAACCCATGAAGTATCTCCATCTTTTGTTGCAATAAATCCATCTACAGAAATTGCATTGTACAGGGTTAACTTCATATTAAATTCATTTGAATACTTTAATATTAGCATAACAGGCAGTAGAAAGTAGTTCTCGATACAAAATTTGCTAAAGCAAATTTCACTCGAACTGACAAGAATAGATGTCACTTCGAGTGCCATACGTAGCAATGCGAAGTATGGTGTATCGAGAAGTAATATTTATAAGTACGCCCTGAGGGAGTCGAACCCCCAACCGCCGGTTCCGAAGACCGATGCTCTATCCAGTTGAGCTAAGGGCGCATTGGTACAAATATTGCAATTAGCTTTATTTGCCCTCCAGTTCCCCGACTTCGTCGGGACTAATATCTTCTAGCATCGCTACGCTCTGAAAGAATCTATTGAGGAGCTAAGGGCGCATAAAATTCAAGTAATTATATCAATAAAGTGCGATATAATGAATCACAAACTAAAATTCAATTTTAATTTTTATATTTAATTTATGTCCATTTCAAGTATTAAAGAAAATATCAAACCATATGCAATGCATGTAATCTTCTTAATTTCTTTTCTTGGTGTTGTTGGTAGTCTATACATGAGCGAAATTGAAGAGTTTGTTCCTTGTCCGTTTTGCTGGTGGGCAAGAATTTGGATGTATCCAATTGTAGTTGTTTCTGTTATATCTATATTAACAGCAGATAAATTTGGTAAATGGTATGTTGCTGCTCTTGCTGGAATTGGAATACTATTTTCTGCTTATCATAATCTTTTACAACTTGGTGTCTTTAGCGAATCAGAAAGTTGTGTGGTAGGAGGAACTTCTTGTGCAACACCAACAATATTTACAACTATTGCAGGAAGAGAAATTAGTCTAGAGCTATTAGGTTTACTTGGATTTATTGCTATCAACGTTGTAGTTTTGAGTTTAATTTGGGTAGAGAAAAGAAATAAATAATATTATTTCTAAAATGGGGAAGAGTAGTTCTTACTTGGAGAATAAAGAGTCTCAATACATTGGCTTGGCAGACTCTGCACTGAAGATGATTGATTAATTATACTACAAGTATCATGATTACTACACGCTGAAAGTGGATTAGATGTAATAAAAAGTCCAATACTAAATGTAAACAAAAATACAAACCCAAGCATAACTACGCTAAACATATCTTTATATAAAGAATTTACTTTTAAGATATCAGCTTCAAACTCTCCACCATAATTTGATAGAGCAAGAGATTTATTAATTCCATCTATTTGGAAGAGAATGTCTAAATTAATTTCTGCAGTGTTTTCGTTGTCTTTTAAAAATTCATTTATTATTTCTTTCTTAAAGAAAAACGGTGGAAGCAATAATATTAATTTTGAGAAAATTAGCTGCTTTAGAGGATCTTTATTTTCAACATGAAATTTTTCATGCAATATAACTTTTTTAAACGACTGCTTTGAAAAACTTTTTACCAATTCAGAAGATACATAGATAGTTGGGTTTAAAAATCCTGCAGTAAATGCATTTTTTTTATTACTAAGAAAAATTTTAAAGTCTTTTTTCTCCTGAAGAATATTTAGAGCATTTAGAAAATAATTAGTTTTCGCAATTGTTAAAACAAAAGAAGCTGCTACTAATAGAATTCTCGATATCAGATATAAAACTACTAAGATTGAGATTATATATAAATAAAATTTTGGTTCTTTAAATACTGCTTGCCAAACCTCTGAAGATGTTTTATTAAAAAAAAGTTCAGTTATACAACTTTCAACTAATTCAAAAAGTACTGTCACAATTGTAGCTGCGTAAAGTCCCACAACAAAAGTTGTTACAAAAATGTTTAAATTGGTTCTATTTATCTTCATCGATTTTTGAATCTAAATATTTTTTTAGTTTATCTATATCTTCTGGCTTTAGAGTTTCTAAAACATCAACAAACTGAGATATTGCTATATTTCCATATGTATCAATAATGTTTGTGAAAATTCCTTTTAGTTTAGGTTTAATAAAACTTTCCTTATTATTTTTTGGTGAATAATAATATGCTTTTCCTTTTCGTTTTCTTTCTAAAATGCCTTTCTCGTTTAATCTAGCAAGTACAGTCATTATAGTTGTGTATGCATAGTCACCTTCAAGCTGACACTTAACCTCCGATGGCTTTAGAGGGGTTGCACAACCCCATAGTATTTTCATTATTTTTTCTTCTAAATCTCCCAAAACTTGGTTCATAAATTATTAAACCAGAAAAATTACTATTTGTGTAGTAGAAAATACCAATATGATTTATTAGCATAGTCATTTTTTATAGCCTATAATATTTTATTATGAAGCATTTTATTGTTATCCATCTTTTTGCGGGAAGTTTGATTGTATTTTTACTTGCTTCTTTCGTTCTATATTTATTAAATAATAATTCTTGCGCGCAAGAGACCGCTATTATTAGATGTACTTTAAAAGCTTTAGATATAAAAGATTTAGATTACTTGTCTTATACCTCGCAAGCTACTATTATTGATAAATATGATTTTGAATTAATAAATACTTATGCTTTTGAAGAAAATAAGATAGACTCAAAATATTTAGGAGAAATTACATTAATACCTGTAAAAGAAGATATTGGTATAACAAAGGAAACAATAAATACCAACAATAGAGTTCAAGTATTAATTCTAAAAGATACCAAACTTAGAAAAATTGATTTCACAAATTTAGAACAGGATTTAAATAATTTTCTAGGTACAGAACAAAGTCACTTTGGAATATATCTATACGATTTAAATCGAAATCAAGCGCTAGAAATAAATGATAATCAAACTTTTCCTCCAGCAAGTATTTCAAAACTTCCTTCAGTGCTTTTAACGCTTCGAGACATTGACGCTGGTAAATATAGCTTTGACACTCTTGTTACAGTTAAAGATGAACTAAAACACACTAATTGGGATACAATTGGACAATATCCTGCAGGCACAAAATTGCCCCTAAGAACTTTTATTGACGCTGCAATTCTAGAGAGTAACAATAGTGCTCACTATCACTTGCACAATTTATTAGGCGGCCTAAGTGTAGTAAACCCAAGGACACAAAATGAACTTGGTGCACAAACTTTCTTTTTAGATCCACACCAAGCAACCGCGAGAAGTATTGGTACAGTACTTATAAAACTTTATAAAGGTGAAATACTTTCTGAAGAATTAACTGACTATATGATTAATTTGATGAAAAATACTGGCTCTGATCTAAGGTTGGCTATTCCTGGTGGTGTACCAAATGGAGTGGAGGTAGCTAATAAAGTAGGTTTTCTTTTTGGTGGAATTGAAGGCTCAACATATTCAGATTCAGCAATTGTTTATGGTGAAAAAACAGATTATGTATTAGTAGTTTTAAATGACAAAGCACCTGATTATCCTTATGGATATTTAAAAATTAAAGATATTTCAGAAATAGTTTACGATTACTTAAACTAAAGTTCATTAAAATCTAGAAGTGGTACACTTACTGTAAAAGTCGAACCTAAGCCTTCCTCACTTTTTACACTAATTTCTCCACCTAATGTTTTTACACACCATTTGACTAACTCTAAACCAGTACCAGAACCTTTATACCCTGTAGTATTATTGGCACGGTAAAGTGAATCAAAAATCTTATTTATATCATTAGGAGGAATTCCAATTCCATTATCTTGAATACTAATTTTAAGATTTTTATCTATTTGTTTAATACTAATAGCTATTTCACCTTCACTATTTTGACTATATTTAGCAGCATTCTCTACCAAATTATGAATTATGTGGCTAAATACATTTGTGTCAATCATAGCTCCAAAATCACCACCATTAATTAAAACCTGAGTAGTTGGATATATGTCTTGAACTTTTTTAACAATTTTATCGAAGAAATTATTGACATTGTCTACAGTATCCACAGATGGTGTGTATATTCCCATTTGTATTTTATAAAATAAATTTACATCTCTAATTAGCTGAGCTATATCAGCTGTTAACGTTATGATACTTTCAAACATTTCATGTGTTCTATCATCTAGAATCTCCTTGCCTCTCATATATCTATCTATCAAATCAATTTTTAAATTTATTGAAGTTAGTGGTGAGTTGAGCTGATGTAAAACATAACTAATAGTTTTACTAAAACTTTCACTGCTATGCTCTTGATCTTGATGTAGTGATAATAAGGAATACACTAATGAAATATTATGTATAAAATTATTGATAAAAGGTAATAAGTCTCTTGATATTTCATTTCTATCTACAAAATCAATTTTGTATAAACAAATTAGTTCGTCACCATTAAATACGCCTATTTGAGCTCTAGATTTTCCATTAACATTAGGAACATAATAAAATGGGTTCATAGAAGTCACATTTAACTCGCCAAAATCTGAATTGAATACTCTAACTTCTTGAACATCCATACTTTCAAGAAATCTATTAAGATGATCAAACAACATGTTGTGTAAATAGTTATAGTCTCTGCCTTCATCAATACCTAGTTGTGAGGTAAGTAATAAAATTTCATTATTTAGGCTTACCATTTTTATAATTTCTAGATGCGAAGTATCTTGTGCTTCAAGATTAAAAAGGTAATACTGATTGTCATCAAATCGGGGTACTTTAAATACTTGAATAGCAAATTTTTCCCACCAGCTATAGATTCCGTCCGAAACTTCTAGAGGAACAACTGTCTTTACAGAATAACCTGTGGTAAAGTTTTGGTCTTCAGCAATGTGTGCAAGAAAATTATTAAACTTAGCTATATAATTTCGCTTAATAAGTGCTGTTGGTTGATTATTGAAATTATCACCTAACTTAGTATGTATATTCATTCCTGCATAAACAATTTGCCACGACGATGCAATATTACCTTCAACTAAAATTAATGTACTAGAGTCAACCCTAGATAAGAATGTAGCATCCAGCTGAGATATTGCAATTATCGCTTCGTTATATATTTTTAAAGTCTCTGCAGCATTTGCGTCTAACTCAATAGGAAGTCTACGAGTACTGTCATTAGGACTATTTATGGGGTCATCCATATTACTAATATTATGATCACATACTATAACGTCATATACCAACTATTCCAATTCAGAAAACACTAGATTAAACTTTTATACTGCTTGCCTTACGTGCAACAAACGAATAAAATAATTAAATGAATAGAAAAATTGGTTCAATATTTTTAGGAATCACTCTAATAATTATTGGAGGTATTTTCACGTTAGAAAATTATATACCTTCATTTTCAGTAAATTGGGAAATTGCTTGGCCAATATTTTTAGTAATACCAGGACTATTTTTGTGGTCAATTTGGATTATGTCTGCAAAACCAAGTCAAGAATATAAGATCTTAATTCCTGCGAATATACTAATGTTCATAGGTATTATTTCTTTTATTAATGCATTTCTTGTTCACTATACTGAAGATGAATCTGTTTGGGGACTAACTACTTTTATGTACCCAGGTGCTTTTGCTATAACATTCTGGATTGCATGGGCTGCTTCAGAAATGAAAGATGCAGGATTAAAAACTGTGGCTTTAATTGCTTCAATTATCACGTTAGTAACATTAGTGGTCATTACTCCTCTTGAGTATTTTGATATACAAATTTCAGATACTGTTGATGATCTTTTAATTCCTACAATACTACTGGTAAGTGGAGTAATTGTTATGTTTAGCCCAATATTCGAAAAAAAATCAAAAACAAAACTACAAAAAGTTGAAGAAAAAATAGAAAGCACAACTGAAAAAGTTGAACGTATAATTGAAAATATTTTTGAAAAGAATGATTAATGAGTACTGTATTACCCCAAAGGTTTGATGAAAGTGAGAATGATTTAAATACACATATAGATTTACCTCCAATTGCAATTATTTACCACACTTCTTATGGAAGTACTCTTCAATACGCTAAATGGATTAGTGAACATTTTACTGATGCAGATTTATACCATGTCAGGGATTTCAACGATAAACAAATAAATAATTATGATATTTTTCTAATTGGCGGTTCAACTAGAAGAGGATGGCTAACAACAGAGCATTTTATAAAAAAGCATGCTAAATCTCTTGAAAGTAAATATGTTTTTGTTTTTGCAACAGGGATTATTCCATGGAGAGGTAAGAAAAGAAAAGATGCTTACTTAAGAATTCCATTACATGTGCGTTCAAGTATTCAATATATAAAGCTTCCAGGAAAAGTTGACCCAGACAAACTTAACTTGTTTGATAGATTATATTTAAGTATGAATGGAATTGGCCAATATAATCAAATGAATAAAAAATTTATTAATCCAATAATTGATTACGTTCATAGTATTAGAAATCAGCATACACAAAAATGATAGTTTTGCGGTAAAATCTATCAATTAATTTCTTAATTAAAATGAGAAAGTACAGTGTTGTTATCTTTACTGTTATTAGCATATTTATTTTTTTAATATTAATTGGAATTTATTTTAATTCAAAAAATAGTGATATTCCAGAATCAAATGAAGAATTTGCTTTTGCTGATTTGAAAAGTAAGTGGTTAATAAGTAAAGATACAATTGGGTTAGATTCAGATGAGGGAAGTGTTCTTGGAGCAACATATTCGTTTGAGAATGATGAAAAAAACTTAAAAATTACATTTGATAGCTCACTATATAAACTAACAGATAAAGAGTTCAACGACGTATTACTAATTGTTGATAAGTATATTGAAGAAAATAATGTTCCAGGAGAAAGGTTTATGATTACTAAATATGATGATATTCAAATAGCATTCATAAATCTACAAAACAAAAATTATTATTTACTAAGGTTATAAATGAAACTAGTTTTATTTGGAAGAGATGTACAATTAGCAAAAGTAGAATTTTTTAGATATACAAAGAAAATTCAAGCTAATTTTAAGCTTGAATACGAAGAAGATAACTACTGGATATTGAATTTTGATTCTGAGTCCACACTGGATTTTCAGTCCATGATTAATCATCTAGGAGGTGTTTTAAGAATTATAGATATTAAACAAACTCTTGGTACTATTCATAATCTTGATTTAGATACTTGGGATCTTTATTTGCCTAAAAAATATAACTACTCCATATCGATAGTTCATCTTAACGAGGAAGAACTAAATACTGTTCAAGATCATGCAAAAGCTTTCGTAAAAAATACAAAAAGCAAGGCAGTGTATAAAAATCCTAAAATGAATGGGGCTATTAGAATTATTGACCCAAGTTCATATTTTTCTTGGGATTTAGAATCTGGTGTTGAGTATTTTTATGTTAAAGCTAGTAATAATAAGATCTATTGCGGAGTTAGCCTGGGATGTGGTTCAACAAAAGTTTTTAAGATGCTTGATACAAATTTACCGGCAAGAAAATTTACTCATGGGACATCTTTTAGAGTTGCAAAGATGATGATGAATATCTTAAATCTTGAAGAAGATAAAACTATTGTAGATCCCTTTTGTGGAACTGGAACATTTTTAATTGAGGGATTAATACAAGGCTATAACGTAATTGGTATTGATAATGATCAAGATTTAATTAATGATTCAAAGCTTAATCTACATTGGCTAAAACAAGAACTAGATATAAATAATACCTCAGAAGTAGTATTCGGTGACTCAAGAACTACCGAATTTAGTGCAGACGCATGTGTTTTTGAGCCATACATGGGGCCTTTTCTAAAAAAGATTCCATCAGAAAAAGAAGCAGAGCATATTTGGGAAGAGTTAGATGAGCTGTATAGAAACACTTTTAAAAATCTTTCTAATAATCTTAGTGAACATGCCCAAATTGTGTGTATATTGCCAGATATTCCAACAACCTCTCAAAAAATATTTACACTAAATGAATCAGTATTTGAAGATAATGGATTTGCATATATTGCTATGCCTGCGATGTTAAAGACTAAAGCAAAAATTAAGTACGATACACCTGATGGTGCTAAAATTATTAGACATATTTATGTTCTAGAAAAAATTTAGATTTTAATATATTAAAAATGAAAGACATAAAGATATTAGGAGCAATAGCAGTTATATTTTTAGTAGTAGCAATTGGTGTCGTTTTTTATATCTCAAAACAAAATTCAGATAGCGTTGCTAATAATGACGATGAAGAAACAATGAATGAATCAATGCAAGATGATGCTACAGAACCAGAAGATGATAGCCTGGATGAAGAAGCTATGGAGGATACACAAGAAGAGACAAATTCAGATACAACAGTAAATGATTTATTTGCTGATACAAGAAATGCACAAAGAAGCTCAGATGTATTGCAGATTTTAAATGCAGTCACACAGTATCTATCAAATGATGGAAACTCAATTAAAGATTTTGGAGGTATTTTAGATTGCAGTATTAGGCAAACAATAATTGGTGGTGGTCAAGGTGAAGGCTTTGTAAACTTAACAAAATTTTTAGTACCAGACTATATTGTTGCTATTCCTCAAGATCCTTCTGTTGGTTCAGATTTTGACTCTGGATATACAATTTGTGCTGAGCAAGATGGAAAAGTCACAATAAATGCACCTTATGTTGAAGGTGAAGGTGAAATTAAAGTTACAAGATAGCTTATTTATTATCATCTAAAGGTTCATGTTAATACATGAACCTTTTTATTTTCCTTGTCCTTCAAAACAAAAACCTCTAAGATTAATAAGTATGTTTGTATAAATATGTTGTTAAACCCTAGAATTGCCTATTTCTCGATGGAAATTGGCCTTAAAAATGAAATTAAAGAATACGCTGGTGGACTTGGTATTTTAGCTGGAGATACTTTAAAAACTGCCGCAGATATGGGAGTAGATATTGTGGGAGTATCAATTCTTTATAAGAATGGATACTTTAAACAACAACTTGCTGAAGATGGAGAGCAAATAGAGGCAGCAGATTCTTGGGATTATGAAAATTTATTACAAAATACTGGAGTAAAGGTTTCTGTTCCAATAAACAATGATACTTTGCATATTGAGATATGGAAGTACGAAATAACAGGTATAACTGGAAAAATTAATCCAGTTTATTTTCTTAATACAGATATTGAAGAAAATTCTCAGGAAAATAGATATATCAGTTTTAATCTTTATACTCCATATAATAATACTAGAATAAGGCAAGAAATAGCTCTAGGTATTGGTGGTGTAATGGCCCTAAAAGCTATGGGACATCCTACATTTGACGTATATCACTTAAATGAAAGTCATGCTGCATTTGCAATTGCTGCACTTAGAGATATGCTTGGTTCAAAAGAGGATGCAAAAAAGCATGTATGTTTTACTACTCATACTCCTGCAGAACATGGTCATATAATTCATTCAAGATCTGAAATTGAATCTATATTAAGCCCTGAATATTCTAGCCTACTTGTTGAAGATTATGAAAATGATTCTTTACACTTAACAAAATTTAGTTTGTTAAATTCAAAATTTCATAATGCAGTTTCAGAAAAGCATAGTGAAGTGAGTAGTAAGATGTTTGATATGCCAATACCAGGAATAACAAATGGAATTCATGTTAGTTCTTGGGCAAGCAAACATTTTCAAAAGTTGTTTGATGAGAAGATTTCAACTTGGCGAAACTATCCTGAAGATTTACAAAAAGCTGAGGGAATTCTAGGGGATCTTGTTATTAATGCTCATGATGAATCCAAAAATGAATTAATTAACTATGTTGAATCAAATAATTTGGGACATTTAAAATTAGATATCTTTACAATTGGTTTTGCAAGAAGGGTAGATGGATATAAAAGATCAGGATTTCTTTTTTATGAACTAGATAGATTAAAGGCAATAGCTGAAAAATTTGGTGGATTACAAGTTATTTTTTCTGGAAAAGCCTATTTTGACTATGCAGATGGGGAGGACCATATTGCTTATGTGATAAAGCTGTCTAAGGAAGATTTAGGTAAATTAAAAATTATTTATTTACCAAATTACGATATGAACATTTCTGCAATGATGGTTTCTGGTACTGATATTTGGTTAAATAATCCAATTAAACCATTAGAAGCATCTGGGACAAGTGGAATGAAGGCAGCTTTAAATGGAGTACCTAATTTATCAACTCTAGATGGCTGGTGGGTTGAAGGTATTAGAGAAGGGATAACTGGCTGGGCAATTGGTAATGAGGAAGATAATAATGAGGAGGCCGAGTTAAATGATATGTATTCAAAACTTGAAGAAATTATTATTCCAACATATCAAAATAATAAAAGAGAATGGGCAAGGCTAATGAAATCAGCAATCGCATATAATGCTAGTCACTTCAATACTCATAGAATGCTAAGTGAATACATTAATAAAGGATATAATATGAGTCTAGAGTAATGAGAAATGAGTATTTAGTACTTAGTAATTAGAAAATATAAATTTTGTACTTCAGTACAATGTTATAAAGTGAAGTTAATTTTATAATCATAAATGTTTGATTTTGAAAAATTAACAGTTTATCAAAAAAGCAAATCAGTTAATAAATCGCTTAATGAGCTTATTAAAGATAAGTTGTTAGATTATGCTTTCCAGGACCAACTTAAGAGAGCATCTCTTAGTATAGTTCTAAACATAGCAGAAGGATCTGGCAAAAATACTCCTAAAGATAAAAGATGGAAAAATATAATGAATTAGAAGAAATATCAAAGATGCTATACGGGTTAATTGTAAATCTGAAGATCTAAATACTCAGTACTCATTACTGACTACTATTTACTTAATCCCCATTTGTTGTTTAGCAAGATCTGTAAGATTAGTTCTATTTGCCCAATCTCTTTCGTGTCTTTTTAGATATTGCTTTCTTAATCTTAAATGTTTTGGTGTAACTTCAAGAATTTCGTCTTTTGCTAAAAATAGTAAAGCAAATTCTAGAGTTAATTGTTTTATTCCTTTAAGTTGAATTTGTGTAATTTCTGCTTGATTTCTTCTTACTGCAGTCTTTTGTCTTTCTTTTGTAGGATTTACCTCTAAATCTTGTTCATATTTATTGATTCCTATAATCATACCTTCATAAACTTGAGTTGCTGGATCAATAAATAATTCGCCTCTTTCTTGAATTGTGTTTAGTGCATAAGCTGCTGCTGCACCATTATCTGAAGAGATTAAAACTCCTCTTCTAAAGAATTCTTCATGCTCAGTTAAAGGAACATATTCTAATAAATAGTTATTCATTACTAAATTTCCTTTTGTTTCAGTTAAAAGAGAGTTTCTTAAACCTAGTAGATTGGCTGTTAAAATTTTAAATGTCATTGCAGTTTGCCCATTCTCTGTTTGCATATCAATTAACTCAGCCTTTCTTGAGTTAACAGCGTTCATAACAGTTCCTGAATACTCTTCTGGTACTTCGATAAACAGTTCTTCTAAAGGTTCATATTTTTTACCTTCAATAGTTTTTATAATTACTTCTGGTCTTCTTACCTGTAGTTCAAAACCCTCTCTTCTTAATTCTTCTATTAAAATTGAAAGTTGTAAATCTCCTCTACCTGCAACATAGAAAGAACCATCATCGTTTTTTTCTATATTTAAAGAAATATTTTGTTCAGCTTCCTTTTCTAATCTTTGTTGTAGTTGCTTTGCAGTTACATAATCGCCATCTTTTCCAACAAATGGTGATGTATTTGCTTCGATTTTTATTCTAACTGAAGGATCAGAAATTTTTATGATTGGAAGAGTAGTTACATTATTTGAATCTGAAATTGTTCCACCAATAGCCTTAGATTCAATTCCAACTATTGCAATAATTTCTCCTGGAGTAGCTGAATCTATTTCTACATAAGACAATCCCTCTTTTCTCATGATCTTTTTTACTGAGCCTTTAGCGTCGATTTTAGGCTCATCATTTTCATCAGGTATGGTTACAGTCACATTATCACCTCTCTTAATTGTTCCATCTTTAATTTTACCAATTAGATATCTTCCAGTATGAGAATCAAAATCTAAAGTAGTTATTTGCATAACAAAAGGTTTTGTTTCATCACCTGTTGGAGATGGTACTGTTTCTACAATTGAAGCTAAAAGTGGTTGAATGTCTGCCTCTGCATTAGTATCAGATGGTACATCTGCCCATACTTTTCCATCTCTACCAATTGCATAAAATACTGGAAAATCCAATTGATCTTCATTTATAGCAAGATTTAAAAATAAATCTTGAATTTTATCTAGTGTTCTTGGAATATTTGATGCCGGCTTGTCAATTTTATTTATTACTACAATAGGTTTTAAATTTAATTCAAGAGCTCTTTTTAACACAAATCTTGTTTGTGGCATTGGCC
>JAGQLJ010000118.1 GCA_020429495.1 Candidatus Dojkabacteria bacterium | reverse complement strand
TTTCCCAGATTATTTAGAATTCTTAAAAAATAAATTTAATTTTAATCCAAATATAAAAATTCTTTTAGATACAACATACGGAACAGCAGGGCCTTTTGCCGAAAGAGTTTTAGAAGAATTTGGTTTTAATGTTAAAGCGGTTAATAAAGAAATTAAGCCCGATTTTCCACTAGGTACTCCAGATCCATTATCTGAACAAGTACAAGAAAGAATAAAGACAGAAGTTGAAGAATCAGCTGCGGATATTGGAATAACTTTAGATGGCGATGGTGATAGACTTGGAATTGTAGATTCAAAAGGACGGTTTGTTCCAAACGATATGCTTCTATCAATTTTTGCAAAAGATTTACTTTTAAGAAAACCCGGTTCATCTATTGTTTATAATGTGCTCTGCTCTAATATTGTTAAGGAAGAAATTGAGGCTGCTGGGGGGCAAGCAATTATGTGGAAGACTGGACATTCAAATATAAAAGAAAAAATGGTTGAAACAAATGCACTGTTTGGTGGTGAGATTTCAGGACACTTTTATTTTAAAGAAGACTTCTTTGGCCATGATGATGCAATTTATGCAATGCTAAAGGTTTTGTCTATTCTTGAAGATTCACAAAAGAAAATTGATGATTATTTTGATGAACTAAATAGATATATAACTAGTCCAGAAATTGTTAAAACGATAGATGCTCAAAAAATAAGTAATTACATGCAACAAGTTAAAACAATGCTTTTAGAAAGGTATCCAGATGCTAAAGTATCTGAGATTGATGGAATAAGATTAGATTTTAATGACGGAATGATTGTTGTGCGTCCATCACAAACAAGCCCAAGTATTAAGATTAGGTTTGAGAGTAAGGATAAATCTATTTATGAAAACATTAGGAGTTTTTTTTCTGACTTCTCCAATATTCCATAAATTTATTGAATGCAGCAGAATCAAGTTGCAATTTTTGAAATAAAGGCTCAATTTCTAGTGCAGTAGTGTATCCAAAGTGCCGCATATTCCTTCTCGTTACATTATTAGGACTATTCCGAATTAAAGCATCTTCATTTAATGCTTCCATAAATTCTCTTGCTGGTGCATTAGTTCCATCATGGTATTGTGCATATCTTCTAAAAGCTCTAAATGCCCTTGTAACTGGTGCTGATTTTATACCTTCATCGGTCATTTTATCTAATAGATCTTGAAATGTAGCTTCTGAATTATTTTCAAATACGTCCATTAGATTTTGGATTTCATCATGAGTAAGAATTTCTGCTGTGGGATAGCTATGTTCATCTTCCATAAAAGTTTTATTAACAATATTTATTAATTGTACAGTATATTGTATTACTTAAGTGTAGATTTTTATCTAGAACGTCGCTGACCAGCCATAAATGAAACATAGCTCGATTCCCATCCAAGCGTTTGAAATATAGGAAGTAATTTTTCTGCTGATTTTGGCCCAAAATTAAAAGGTTGCTTTCCAGATCTATTATTATATGGATAACCTCTTTTTGTAAATTCACCAAGATAACTAAGTACTGTAGGAATAGGGGGATCTATTATTTCATTGCCAACTCTATATTGCCCAAAAGTTCTTAAAGATCTTATTCCTC
>JAGQLJ010000117.1 GCA_020429495.1 Candidatus Dojkabacteria bacterium | reverse complement strand
AAAGATACAATCGCATTAATAGTTAAAGAAATAAAACAATGGGTAAATTAATTATTCTTGGAACAACAATTGGTAATGTTGAAGATATTTCAATTAGAGCGCTACGGCATATTTTTGAAAGCCCAATTGTTCTTGCAGAAGATACAAGAGTATTTATAAAATTCAAAACTATTTTGAAAGATAGATATCTAGAAACGTTAAAATCACTAAATATAAATTCTGAAACTAATCAAAATATTTATTCTTACAGAGAGCAAAACCATGATAGAGTAGTAAAAGATATTCTGAATCAGCTGAATGATCAAGACGTGGTAATAGTAACCGACGCTGGAATGCCAGGAATTTCTGATCCTGGTTTCAAATTAATTAGAGATGTTATTGAAGCAGGTTTTGAGATAGATGTAGTTCCAGGGCCAACAGCAGCAACATCAGCACTTGTTTTGTCAGGATTACCAACAGACTATTATGCATTTGTAGGATTTTTACCTAGAAAGAAAAGTAAGATACAAAAACTTATAGATAATTATAATCTAGAACAAACTAGTTTAATTTTTTATGAATCACCGTTTAGGGTTATTAAGTCTTTAGAAATCTTACAAGATCTATATGGTGAAGATTTAAATGTGAGCGCTGTTGGGGAAATAACAAAAAAGTTTCAAAGAGTAGAAAGAGGTAGAGTTATAGAAGTTTTAGAGAAATTTAGAAAACAAGCACCAAAAGGTGAGTGGGTTATTGTTTTTAGAGAGCTTTAAGATTTTCCAATGCTAACTCTAAAACTCAAAGCTTCTTGTATATGGTCTTCTTTGACTTCAATTGAGTTTTCTAAATCCGCAATGGTTCTTGCAACTTTTAGTAAACGATAGTAAGACCTAGCACTTAATTGTAAATTTTTCATTGCAGTCTCTACTATATTTCTTGCTTCATCCTTTAGCTTTATAAATTCGTTAATTTGTTTATGCATCATATCTGAGTTACAAATCATCTCTGTATTTTTAAATCTTGCAAGTTGAAGTTGCCTTGCATTTTCTACTCGTGTACGAACTTGCTCTGAAGATTCCGCTTTTGATTTTGATAGTAAATCTGTATTTTTAACTTTAGAAACATTCACAAAAATATCAATTCTATCTAGTATTGGTCCAGAAATTTTTGATTGATATTTGAGAATTTCATTTTGAGAGCAAGAACATTCTTTATCTGGATCTCCAAAGTGACCGCATCGGCAAGGATTCATAGCAGCAATTAAAATAAAGTTTGCAGGAAATGTAAGAGTCCCAGATGCTCTTGCAATTGTTACAACTTTATCTTCGAGTGGTTGCCGTAATGCTTCTAATGCTTGAACAGAAAATTCTGGAAATTCATCTAAAAACAAAACACCTCTATGAGAAAGAGAAATTTCTCCTGGTCTAATCTTTGTTCCACCACCAACTAGGGCAACTTGAGACGATGTGTGATGAGGTGTTCTAAAAGGTCTTGCGTTAATTAAAGGATCCTTTTTAGAAGTTGCCCCAATTATGCTATATATCCTTGTTACTTCTAAACTTTCTTGTATTGTCATCTGAGGCAATATTGTTGGAATACATCTAGAAAGTAAAGTTTTACCTGAACCTGGAACTCCAGATAGTAACAGATTATGTCCACCAGCTGCTGCAATTTCTAAAGCTCTTT
>JAGQLJ010000116.1 GCA_020429495.1 Candidatus Dojkabacteria bacterium | reverse complement strand
TTCCGGAAATCAGAGACGACACTTAAGAGCTGGTAATGATTTTCTAGATTTATTAACAATGGAAAAGCATTTAGATGCTTGAGAAGATTCGATTTAACCGGTATTCTGAAATAAATCTAAAAATTATTAAATGAATAACCGAAAACCTTTTTCAATTCTCCTTTTAGTATTGATTATACTTATAGTTATTGCCCTTGTTCTTATATTCTCAGGTAATGGTGGTCGATTTAGTGGCTATTTTGGAGAAACTGGAGTTGGAGGAGTAGATCAAGCACTAGAGCTTGAAGCAAAAATTTCTGTTGATAGTATAACTTCAGATGATAATGAGATCTATACTGTTCAATACACTTATGAATTTTCAAATCCAACAGATAAAACTGTTTATAATGTCTTTGCACAAAATGATTTAGATTCTTATTTTGGACAATTTGACTACACAATTTTAGATGTATCCAGCGCAAGTCTATCTCTCAATTCTAATTTTGATGGAAAAACAAATTTAGAATTACTAGATGGAACAGATACACTAGCTTCAGGACAAATGAAAACACTTTCTGTAATACTTAGTTTTATTCCTGCTGAATTTGAAGGGCCTTTTAATAACTCAGTAAGAATTTATGGTTATGATATGGATCAATCTCAAGAAACTGTCAATAATAATCAGGAAACAACAGGAAATGCCACAAATGAATCAAGTAATACTAACTCTACCAATACCACCCCCCCTCCTTCAACTGGAGGAACTAATACTCAGTCACCAAATACAAATAATACTCAACCTGAAGAAATTCCAGATTATACTAATCTATTATTAACTTATAAAATAGTTAGCCAAGATGGGGCAACTTTTCCTTTTACTGAGGGAATGACTGTAAGTCGTGATATTGGTAACTTTACTATCAAGGCTATACCTAATATGAATTTTAGTGGAAGTATAGTATTTAGTTCAAGTGGAATTCCTTCAAATGATATTGAAAATTATGGTCCTTATACTCTACATGATGACAAACTTACTCAATTAGAATGGAATAATGCAGGTGGAACATATTCTGTAAATATTACTGTATATTCTCAACGGAATGCTGTTGGTGATATTGTGTATTCTGATCAAATTAATTTTTTTGCTGAAGAAATCGCACAAGCAACTCAGATCGCAGGTGAAGCTGAAATTTCATTCAGTTTAACTAAGACTGAACAAAAACAAGAAACTTCCGTTCCAACCGAAACAGATGGAATAGTTCAAGATAAACCAGATAATTCAAATAGTAACTTAGGTAGTGTATTTGAAAATAATAATGAGGATATTAAAAATGCACAAGAACAAGAGACTGGAGTATCAGTTCAACCAGAAACAACAGAAGATGCTACTAGCCAAAATAATGTGCCATTTCAAACAAATAGTATTAATAACTTAACCAAACTTCCAAACACAGGAATTGAACTAAGAAAGGGATTTTTCTTAGGAATCTTTATGATGATAATCTCTTACGATTTGGCAATACTTGGATATACTTTCAAAATATTGAGTAGTCTGCGAAAATGGGTTCATGAATTATGAACTAGAAATCATTCCTGGAACAAAAGAATTTGTTTTACAAGAACTTACTACAAAATTTTCTACCGCTAAAATCATTGATGATTCAAAGGAAACGGTAATTAGTTTTAGTGATGATAAAGACAGAGTTGAAGATTTTGAAACTCTATATTCTCCTCTACGAATAACAAAAGAAAATTCATTAACTAAAAATCTTTTTAGAAGACAATGGAAAATTGAAAACTCACCAGCAGGTATTAATCCGTCACTTGCATACATTCTTTGCATGATTGCTGAAGTAAATGAGAATGATATTGTTCTTGATCCTTTTTGTGGTGCAGGAACAATTCCAATTACTGCTTCAAAATACTTTGGTGTAAAAAAGGTTTTAGCTTCAGATGTAAAAGGAACTGCGGTTGATATGACATTAAAAAATCAAATAGCTGCAAATATTACTAAGAATAAAATGACTGTTTTTAGAAGTAATATAACTCAGCTTAAGCTTCAAAAAGATTCTGTTAGTAAGATAATAACTAATCCACCTTTTGGCGTAAGAACTGGAAATCATGAAGAAAATATTAAGATTTATAAAAGTCTTGCAGATAAAGCTCAAGTCATATTAAAAGAGGAGGGTAAACTTGTTTGTATAACTCAAGAAAAGAAATTATTTTTAGATTGCTTTAGTTCAACCTACAAAATAATAGGAGAACTTCAGGTTAGCCAGGGAGGACTCCACCCAACAATTTTTGTCGTCACAAAATAACCAGTTTGTTTCTTTCTGTTACCAGCATTCTACTGCAAAGGAAACGACAGCCTATCTTTATTTTAAAGATTTTCTTGCAAATTTGAATTTTTGTCTGCATAATATAGCATCTAAAATTTTGTGGCCATGAAAAATCAACATTACATTCTAAGATCATCACTAATTGCATTTGCTCTTTTTTTTAGTGCATATACAATAGCATTTGGAAATATTTACCTGAAGTTTCGAGAAAGTGAAAAAACAAGTGTCCTTGGAGCAACAACAAGCACGGATGAATCAACTGATCTTGTAATTACTAGTGAAATTTCTAATATTATTGAGGAAGATGGATTGATACAAGTTACATATAAATTCTCAGCAAAAAATACAAAAGAAAAGCCAATTACAGATTTAAAACTACAGGCTGATTTTAGTGGTACTTTTCCATCTAATGAATTTGAAATTTTAGATATAGAAAGCATTCGTAACTTTAATAGCGAATTTAATGGATTAACAGATAAAAATCTTTTTGCAGATATACCTGTTTTAGAACCTGGGAATGTAGCAACTGCTAATGTTACCCTATCTTTTGATCCACAAGGATTTGAAGGTCCGTTTGAAAATAATATTTTTGCATCTGGATTTTATGATGGTGAAGAGATAAAGCAAGAATCTCAAAATCAAACAAATGGTCAGTCACAAAATAATACTAATAACAGTAATCAACCAAATACTACAACTACAAACCCAAGCAACACTAATTCTAATGGTAATAATGATAAGCCCAAAGATAAACCACAAGAAACCGATTTTAGTCAAAGAGATATCCATATAGTTTTAATTGATACAACAACAAATGAAGAGATTACTGAGGTGAGTGATGGCCAAGTAATTAACTTTGAAGATGGAGATAATCCATTTACACTACAGGTGAATGTTACTCCCGGAACCGAAGGAAGTGTTTTATTTGGGCTTAATGGAAATAAAAAATATAGAGTAGAGAATTTACTTCCTTATGCAATTGTTAATAATAGTCCAAACAATTACGATGCTTGGTATCCTGAGCCAGGTATTTATACTTTAACAGTAACTGTATATTCTGAAGATCTGGCTAAAGGTGAAATATTAGGAGAAAAAGAAATTACTTTTACATTAGGTGGTGATATTCCAGCACCTGTAGTTGAAGAAGTGATTAAGGAAGACGAAAAAGAATCAGCTTTAGCTGTAACTGAATCATCTGCAAAAAGTTCATTCACAATAACTTTAACTCCTAACGAAGAACAAACTAATACTGAACAAGTAATTAATACAGAAACTACAACTGACTCCTCTGAGACAGAATCTAGTTCATCTTCTGGAAGTGGAATTTCTGGGGTATCAATTTTTGATCACTCAATTAATACTGCTAACATAGGTGAGGTTTCTGGACTTTCAACTTCAAATCAAGTTCAAGCAGTGTCTATTGATAATCCTTTTACAAACGAAACCAGCGGATCAGTATATG
>JAGQLJ010000115.1 GCA_020429495.1 Candidatus Dojkabacteria bacterium | reverse complement strand
GCCTTTGGCGCCGCATAAAACTCCGCTACAGCACTTGCTCAATTAAACCTCATTAACATATGTTAAAATGCGAATTGGTTAAGTAATCATTATGTATATTGAAGATGTGGCAAAAAAACTTGTAGAAAATTTAGAAAGTGAAAGGGCTTTTATTTTAGGCCAATTAACTTCGGGTAGTGAGAAAATTATAGAATTATTGAGTTCCCATCCATCACTAAGAAGATATATAGATAACCCAAAAAGTATGTCAGATGAGGATGTTAGGTATATTTTTCATGAATTTACTGAAGCTGCAAGGATTGCAATAAAAGACTCAGCAAAAGAAGATCTGGAAATACAAAGAGAAATGGAAGTTATTAGATGGGAAAATATATATGCTCAAAGAAATAGAGATGTAGCAGGTGCAATGGAAGCTTAACGAATAACAATTAAAGCAAGTTCTGTTACGATCAGACTGATATAAAACCCAAGCAGCATTATTCCTTCACTTCTAGATAGTTTTCTTCCTGTCCAGCTAAAGTAAGCAAAAGATATAAGCGTAAAGGTCAAAATTAGCATTACAGGAATCATAGAGAAGTAGTTATGTCCGTCTCCTTGTTTTAGATCAACTCCTTGAGCGAGGATTGCTAAAAGTCCTAGAATTGCAATGTTCACAGTAGCACTACCAATAAAAGTTCCTAGTGCTAAGTTTCTTTGCTTAATCTTTTTTGCTCTTATTAATAATGTAAGCTCTGGTATATTTGTTCCAATTGCCAAAACAAATAAACCAATAATAGATTCATTTATATAGACTCTTTGTCCAAGAAGAACAACAGTATCAACAATTAATGATGAACAGACGAGTATTAAACCTGCACCAAGGGCTGCTTTCCCAAACATTTTTATAACTTTTCTTGAGCTAACTGTAGCACTACTTGCTTCATCAGATTGCCTTTTCTTTCGAAATTTATCATAAACTAAACCAACATAAAACAAATAGGCAACTCCAAGCATTAATCCTTCTGAAATAGACAAATATCCATCAGAAACTGTTAAAACTCCAAGTCCAATTAGAATTAATCCTTCAATTATTTCTGTTTCTTTAAATTTACCACCAAATCTAACTTCTCCAACTTTTACAACCATTAAGCCAATAGCTAATGTCAATAAAACAAAGCTTGCTCCAAGTAGATTTCCAACTGATAGTTCTGGCACGCTGTCATTTGAGCTGAATGCAATTGATAATTCTGGAAGAGAAGACACAATACTCAAAATTACAAAACCAATAAAAAATTCGTTTACTTTTAGCGTTCTTGCAATTAAAACAAATCCATCTTCGATTAGATCAGCAGCTCTTACCAGTAGGTAGAGTAAAACTATAATTAGTGAAAAAAGAGACAGGATTTCTATATTCATTCTTCCAGGTTAGAGGTAAATCATTTATACGTCAAGGACGCTATAGAACTGATCCACGAGCGAGTGTAACAAGCGTGGTGGTCCCCTGAACATAGTCTATTTGCCACGTCACTCATTTCATTCGCTCCTCGCAGCACGTTTGTTATAATCAGATAACTCTTAACTTTTAACTCTTATCTAACATGGTTGAAGCACTAATGTTGATATGCACTCTATTGATAGTCGCCCCATTCTTAATGATTCTTATTGTACTTCATAATATGACTAGAGTAGCAAAAGGATTAAAGCCAGTAAGTGGACCAGCTGCGCTAAAAGAGATTATGAAAAGTTTGTTTACCAAAGTTGAAGATACTGTTTCTGGTAAAGTAAATTTAAGAAAGAAAAAGGATGGAATAGAAGACGCAGAATTCTCTGAAATTGAAGAAGACTAGCTATGACACCAATGCAAGAACAATACAACAAGATTAAGAAACTGCATCAAGATGCTGTTTTGCTCTTTAGACTCGGAGATTTTTATGAAGCTTTTAATGAAGATGCAGAGCTTATCTCTGAAATTTTAGGGCTAACTTTAACAGGTAGAGGAAAAGGTGAAACAAGAATTCCTATGGCTGGTATTCCTCATCATGCGCTTTCTAACTATGTTCCAAAACTTGTTGAGGCCGGAATAAAAATTGCAATTGCAGACCAAGTTGAAGAAGCCGTTGCAGGGCAATTAGTTGACAGGCAAGTTACTAAAATAATTACATCTGGAACAATTACTGATGATAGTTCACTCAAAGCTGGAGTTAATAATTTTATTGCATCAGTTATTTTTAAAGATAATAATTTTTATGTTGCATTTACAGATATTACAACTGGAAGTCTATCTATTTTTGAAACAAAATCTATA
>JAGQLJ010000114.1 GCA_020429495.1 Candidatus Dojkabacteria bacterium | reverse complement strand
AAGTTACTATCTGCAGATTCTTTTAGCTTATTTATTAAATCATGATAAGTATTTTTTTGATCCAAATTAATAATTCTGTTATGAATAAGCCATAACCCAAGTGTAATCAATGAGAGAGCAGGTATGTGTGAATTAGATGGCTCAATAAAAGTATAAAAGAACAAAAAGTTTGAAAAGAAAATTCCAAAAGATGCAAATAAGCTAATATTCTTAGAAAAATATCGTTTTAGAATCAAAAATACAAAATAAAAAGTCAAAAACGAAAGTGCTGTAGTTCCAACAAGAACCCCCATTCCTTCAAAAAAGCTTACGCCATGAACTTCTAAATAGTTCTCACTAAAATCAGATAAAATTCCAGTTTCACCGATTAAATCAGAAGTAACTAAAAATGGAGACCATAAAGCAGCTGCTCCATGAAAATAGAGCGGAGAATAAGTGTTATCCCAAACATGTCCATAGGTCCAGTTTGCATAATTTGTAAATTGTTCAGGGTTTTGAGTAGTAAGAGAGTTTTCTGTCTTTAGAGTTCTATAAATTCCAAAATAACCAAAGCCATCGCCATTAACTATTGGGCGTCCAAATAAAACAAATAGGAGAATAAAAAGACTAGCAATTAGAAATAAATACTTATACTTCATTAGTAAGTATAAAGGAAATTAGATAACTTCTAAATAGGTACTACAGTTGTACCAATGTTACTCCTTCAATTCCTTCAAATTCTTTTTTATCATCTGTAAGAAGTTCAAGAGAGTTTGCAACAGCAGCGCCTGCAAGTAGGCTTACAGCTAGAGTTTTTTCATTTTCTCTAATTACTTTTGCAGCACTTTGTGCAATTTTTTCATCAACAGGAATTACCTCAAAGTATTTATGAAGAAAATCAAGAACTTCTTTTTCTAGTTCAGGATTTTGAAATGTTTGGCTTGAAAGTAGTTCAACATATGTTGAAGAAATTATTTGCATTTTGTATGCTTCATAGGCTTTAGGCAATAGTCCTTTACCTGTTTTTAGGTATTCTACTATTATTCCAATGTCTACTAAAATTGTCTTCTTCATATGATTTATTAAATTACTAATATATTACTGTAAAGGTTTAAGTGCATCTTTTGTAAAAGTTTTCTCACCCTTTGAGTTTCTATCCCAAACTTGTAAATCAACTTCAGATTCGGTACTGCTGGTTTCAGCAACTGGCTCACTTTTTTCTACGGGCTCAGGTGCTTCTTCTTTAACTTCAGTCACCTCAGGTTCAACTTTAGCTGGCTCTTCGGCTTTTGTAGGCTTTATTGCATCGGCAACTTTTTTCATTACAGATTTTTTTTCTTCCTTTGACTCTGATTCAGACTGTTCTTTTTCTTCATCAATTTTTAAAGTTTCCATAATATCAACTTTTATTATTCGATATTTAGGTTTATTGTAAGAAGTTAGTGTTACTTCTCCAAACTCATCAACTAATGCAAAAATATCTCCTGTTTTATTTTTTACTTCAGTTAAAGAGGCAATAATTTTTCCGTCTTTTCTCTTATGCATTGATCTAAACTAATTATTAAAATTATAGCTAAATTGTACATGATGTCAATAGCCTTTCTGGTACTTGTCTACACGCTCGTAGAAGTGCGTTAGCCAGTATTTTTTTGAGATTGGATAGTCTGTAGCGGGCATCCATCTTTGTGCGATTCCTGGAAATTTTTGCTTAAAACGAGTAATTCCAACCCATGGGTGATTGGGTTTGTTTTCTGGTGCAATACCCCAGAAGTTAAAGAATCGATTATTTCTTCTTTGAGCTTCTTTTATTGCCTCCCAGATTACTCTATAGGGCCCAGGAATCTTACTAAATTCAGATAACGATGCCCCATAATGATAAAAAGATTGACCAGCATAATGAATAAAAATACCACCAGCAATATATTTATTTTCATATTTAACCAATACTAGGCTAGCCAAATTATCATTAGCAAAGGCTTCGAATTCATTCTTAATATACTCGAAACTATATGAAACCCACTGTTGCCTATCAACTGTGTCTTCAAGTATCTTATAGAAATCTTGGAGTTTTGAAGAATCAGAATATATTTCTGGAATTAATTTCTCATCAGAAATTGCCTTTTTTATTTCATATCGATTCTTCTTTTTAGCAGAGGAGAGTATTTCATCTTCAGACATATCAATTGGCATAACCCAAGTATCTAGGGCTTCTACATCATACATTGGGCTTTGAACTCTGTTGAATAATTTTATATTCCTAGCTCCAATTGAATCTTGCTCAACTAGTGGACTAATTCTTATAAACCAAGCTCCTAAAGATTCTGCAAATTTTTTTAAAGCAAATATTGTGAAATCTACTAAAACCTTATTATCCCAATCAATAACAGGTCCATTTCTTATGTATAAATATTTACCTCTTTTTGCATCAAGAAAAACTCCTGCTGCAACACCAACCAAGCTATCTCCATCATAAATTCCAAGAGCAAAACTCTGTTTTCCTAAAGATCTTTGAAACTCAATCCACTCAAAAGATTGAACAAAAGTTACAACTGGAATTCCTGATTCGGTAGGGGGATAAGCATTTAGAAAATCATTCCATTCATCTTTATTTGTACATTCTCTTAGATTATAGTTCATTTATGCTTTGTCGCTAACTATTGCTTTAATAACTTCTGGATGTAATCTTCCCTCCAAAAGTACAATATCTTTAGGTTCTACACTTTCTCTAAAGTAGTAGATAATATCTTGATATTTTTTTACATTAAAGATTTCTACAGATAAATTATCTTTTTTAGCCAGACTTGCTAATAGCGGATCTGTAGTTACTAATACATCAATTCCTTTCTTGAGTTCATGTATGAGGTTTTTATAAACAGCCTCTTTATCTCTACCAAGCTCATATATTCCTTTGGTTATTACAATTCTTTTATTTAATTTTTGATTCTTTTTAATATGATTCATATATTCCACAGCAGCAACAAATCCTTTATAGGCAGAGTTATATGAATCGTTTAAGATAACAGTATTATTATCACCAGTTTCATAGCTTAATCTGGGTAATTCTAAGTCAATTTTATTTAAAGTTTCAGCAATCTCTGAATAAGTCATTCCCAAATAATTGCTTGCTGCAATGCAGATTAAAATATTATTTATTAAGTGTCTTCCCGCATGCTTAAGACTATATTTTTCAGAAATATCATTATCATTTAAATCAAAAACTATTCGGCTTTCTGTTTCTGTAATATCATTTGCAAAAATATGCTTAAGTTTTGGATTTTCCATTAGTTCAAGTACTTTTCTATTTCCACCTTCACTACTTACTAAAACAGTTAGTTTCTCTAGCTCTTCAGCAATTGTTCTGCATGCAGTTGAATCACCATTTAAAATTGCTAGGCCATCATTTTTCATAAATCTAACCATTTCTGCTTTTGCATTTCGCAAATTAACATGACCACCAAATAAACCTAGATGTTGTGTATCAATATCAGTAATAATTCCTATGTCAGGTTTAAAATGACCAACCATTTTGCTAATTTCGCCAGGTCTATATGCACCCATCTCTGCAATAAATATTTCGGTATCTGCTTTAATTTCTGAAAGTACTGCCATAGCAACGCCAACATCAGTATTATAATTTTCTGGTGTTCTCTCAACTTTATATTTCTTTTTTAAAATTTGATATAGAATTTCCTTTGTTGTTGATTTCCCTTGGCTTCCAGTAATACCAATTATTGTTAAAGAATTTTCTCTATTTTTGAGTTTGTTTTCAGCTTTTCTAATAATAAGAGCTCTTTTTAAATAAGCAAGTGGCCATGTAGCAAATACACCTATTGGTACAATAAAAGGACTAGCTAAATCTAAAAATAGAGCGAACATTGTAAGTAGTCCAAAAAGAACATATACGTCAGGATATAAACCAGTATTATTACTAGAATATACATTTGCAACAAATCCTGAAGATTCAGAAATTCCTTGATTAGCTAAATCTAATAGAGCAACAAAAGGAGCACTAATTAGAGACGGAATCAAAATAATAATGAATAGTAAAATAAGTATTATTAGTACATTTCGAATATTTTTTAAACTTGGTTTTATTATGTCCTTATTTAAAATATCAGTTACAAAATCAAATGACTCAAAAACAAAGAGTACAAAGCTAGTAATAATTCCAAAAGAAGCAAGAACTG
>JAGQLJ010000113.1 GCA_020429495.1 Candidatus Dojkabacteria bacterium | reverse complement strand
TAATAAAAATGCAACTATTACTCCTAAAACGGAATAAAATACTTTAATGATCAATTCTTTTACTCTATCCATATGTTACGATTTATTTTTTCTTAATTCATATATTCTAACAAGTTCTTTTACAGTATTGGGATATTCTTTATCTCTATTCCAAATTTTTAGTCTAGGAAATCTTACTGAGAGTCCTCTATCAAATTTATCTTTAGGAATATTAGTTTCAGTACCTTTCGCTGCCGTATGGTTTGGGCTTCTTGTAATTTCATCAGCATCTATTTCCATTATTATTTTAGGCTCCACCCATACATCTGGATAGAGAGTTGAATCTACTTCGTAATTATCAGGTTTCTCTTCTATAGTTAATGGGTTCAAATCTTTTGCAATCTTTTTAAACATATCATCTGTAATTCCAGTGCCTACTTTTCCTACTGAATAATATTTGTCAGTTTCAGGATCGTAAACACCTGTTAAAAGTGCACCTAACCCAAATTTTGCTCTTTGACCACGTCCAGTATAGTATCCCAGTACTGCAACATCTAGAGTATCAACCAGTTCTGATTTAGTATTCGCCTTTAGTTTTATCCACTTATAATTTCGTGTTCCTGGCTCATAGTTAGAATTTACTTCTTTTGCAATTATTCCCTCAAGCCCAGACATCACTTTTTCTTCAAAATATACGGACAACTCTTCAACAGATTGCATTTGTATTGTTTCTAGCATATGAAGGCTATCTTCATCTTTTGCTCCTTCTAATAATTCTTTCAACATCTCTATTCTTTCTTCAATTGGCTTTTGGGTTAAGTCCTCTCCCTTGTAATAGAGAATATCAAAACACATTGCCCTAACTGGAATTGTTGCTGCATACTCCTCAACATTGTACTTTCGTCTTCTTTGCATTGTCTCCTGATAAGTTAAATAAGACTTATTTTCTGTATCGTATCCAATAATTTCAGAGTCTAAAATAATTGATTCAACACTTAATTTTTTAAGTCCATTAACTAAATCTGGGAAATGCTCTGTCATATTCTCCATATTTCTTGAAAACACTGCACCTGTACTATTATGGAAATGCAGTTGTCCTCTTAAACCATCTAGCTTAGGTTGAACAAAACAATTTGGCATTCTTTCCCAAACAGATTCTGCAGTTGATTCTCTCTCAACTAATTTAGATGCTAAAGGAATACCTGGAGTTAAACTTATTTTATTTAATTCAGATATAGGATCCTTTGAGTTAATAACTGTTTGTGCAAGCTCTCCGATGTCCGATTTATAGCCAAATGCTTGGTCCAAAAGTTTTCTTTGAGATTTATCTCCTGAAATATACCAAGATAGAGCATCTAATAGTGTTTTATCGCTAATTCCTAATCTTAATTCTCCAATAATTACTCTTGTAACATATCTACATGAGACAGAATCTAATTGACTCATCAAAGCAATGTATCCTTGAATTTTCTGATCTTGAGAACCTTTACCCTCAAATCTTGCTATTTGATTAAGTTTTTCAAATACTTCTTTTATGCTTAATTCCGCTTTATTTGATTCATTATTAAATAGCGCGCCTTCAACTGATAAATTTGGATGAAGTTTTTTTATTTCTTCAGCAACTAAGCCCGTATCACCAGTTTCTTTAAAAATCCTATTTACTTCTTTTTCATCATTAATTGCAATACCAAGTGCTTTTATTATTAGTTTTCTTGAGTAGTTGAACTCCAAATCAACAAACTTTGGTGCAAGCCTACCTAATAGCAAATAAAAAGCTTCTTTTACTTCCTCTTTATCTAGTTCTTTGAAAATATCAGCAAGCAGAGTAGTCATATCATTACGACTAGCAATATTTTCAAGCTTAAGAAGATATTCTGAAAAATCTTTAAATTTCATAAATCATTATAGCAGTTGAAAGAGATGAGTATGATATATCAGTTCGAGTAATCCTGATTTACCTACCTGACCGCATACAGGTCAGCATTGTATCTCGAAGGGACAATAATTTAATTATATATTCTGGCCTAATGGCTAGAAGCTATCAGCACGAAGCTAGTAGCTAGAAGAGTCCTTCAGGAACTACATCTAAAACATTTACTCCAATTATTCGAAGTATAAGAACACTGAATATTAAAACGGCTAAACCACCAATAGTAGAGAAGACTCTAGATTGTGCTTTTTGAATTTGTTCCTCATTCCCACTTTGATAAGCAAGTCCTGCTAATATTATTTGAAGTAATGCAACTCCACCAACAACTCCTAGTGCAATTCTTATTAGTCCTGTAATTAAACCTAGAGGTGATGGGTCAATACAACCAATTGCAACATAAACACCTCCTTGCCTTAGGCAAGATTCAGCAGCATCTCTATTTTGCCCTTCAGGACTATTATATAGCGCAACTACTTGGCTAATAGTTAGTCCATTTCTAGCTACAGGTTCAGTTTGACCATCCCCCGTACAAATAAGTACATCTCCATTATCTGTTAATTTAACTGCTTCTCCAGTGTTATAACATCTTTGACAAATTGGTCCATTGCTAGCCTTAACTTCTGAAGGAGCAACAATAGCACCTGTATCATCAACAGCACAGCCATTTTCATAAGATGCTGGGCACGTAGTATTTGCTAAATCTGACGTACTTCTTGAAATTACTGTGCTTCCAGGACCTAAATCCTCAGCTCCATTTATACCGAACTCAGAATTATTAATAATAAGAGGGTCGTTTGGATCATTATCATTATCTTCATTCCAAATCACTCCTCCAGTTATACCATTACAAGTTTTATCTTCTCTGTAATATGGATAATTACTATCTCCTGGACTTGCTCCATCCGGAACTTTGCAACACCAGCTAGAGTCTTGCCTTTTAGCATCATCAGAGTAGAAATTTAATCCATCAACTCCATCTCTTACCACAAACTGATATCCAATTGGACAACATCCAGCAACCTGAGAATGTTGCAAGGATTGCTGACCTACAACTGGTAATGTAGTATTTCCTCCTCCCCCTATATCTGTTAAGAAAAAATTTGGACAACTTCTAAGCACTAATCTCCCATCTTTCTGTACTTGTTCAAAAGGATGTACCATACTGTCAACTGTATCTTTATTTCCTGTTGCTCTATGAATTACTACAAATTCACTCGAATTAATACCATCAGTTATACATAAATTTGTACCTGGCGAACCTGTAACACTTCCCCATTTAAATACAATATCGTCTGCGGCATTTGCAGGAGTGTAGTTAATGCCAGTTGTTAAATTTATATCACCATTTTGCAGGCTGGTTGCTACATTGATTTTTCCTTCACCACAATCTACATAATTATCTACACAAGAACGACCGCTAGTTTGTAAATAATCTGTTTGCGCAGTAACTTTCAGACTAGATTGAAATCCAACCAACAACAGCATTGATATAGTAAAAACAAAAGTTAACAGTAAGCTCTTTTTCAAAATAGCTTTTTTCAAAATCATATAACCCTCTTTATTGCATCAGCATAAAAAATAAAGTTAGCCAATTGTCCATCTTCAAGTTGTGCTGTTCCTCTAAAAACATATATTGGAATTGCATAACCATACCAATTATCTGGTTCATATAGCGCGAGTTCTGTTTGTTGCGCAACAGCATTAAATCTTCTTACATTAACACTACTATACTCAGCAAAATAATTCGAGTCTTGTTTTTCAATAAATGTAAGTGCTCCCTGACCTTTTTGCACATTGCTCCAAGCCTCATCAGGAGTAATTATGCTATAAATTCCTGTTGAAAGCTCATCATATTCAAAATCTGTGAAATTGAATTCAAACACATCTGTTGCAAAGCTTTTTAGTTGATTAGAAATAAGTAGAGTAATTTGACCATCTCTTGGATCATCACTATAGACTTTTACAGGTTCAGGAGCCTCTGGTGCAACTCCTTCTGGTTGTTCAGATCTTGGTTTTAGTGCTGATACAGCCATAACTCTTGAAATAGCCATATGTACATATTCTGCATCTGCTAGCTTATTTACTTCAGTCAAAAACCCATCTATTCCTTTTTGAGCAATTGTTGCATTTACATCAACATCATCTAATCCAAGTCCTGTTAATTTAAATCCGCTAATTATTCTTGAACCTAATTTTTCGTAAGCTGATTCTAGTTCAACTAGATTATTACCATCAAGAAGGTTCTTTCTTGCTAAAGCAGCTTCATTATCTAAAAATCTTGTTTCTAAACTCCATTTTCTACTAGCTAAATCATAAGTGAGTGTTTTTGTTCCGTTGCTAGCTAACCATGTTAGTACTGTTCCAGATTTTGTATATGATGATCCAACAAATCCAAGCGCAGTAGCTGTATCTTGAGCTTCACTTATTGAAAGCAACCGTTCTCTTGGTTGTTCAATTGCATAAACAAATGCAACATCAGGAAAATCATTTAAAAAATGTATACCGTCTAATGAAAATGTTGCATCTTGATTATATTCTATTCCGGGTATTTCAGGACTTGGTACATCTCCAAAAATTCTATTTGGATTTACATAAAATCGTTGAGAATTTGGTATTACATCTACTAAAGGTTCTGCTGTTAAATTTCTATAAAGATTAAATAAAAGTACCAAGACAAAAAATATTAGTACTCCCACAATTATTTTTCTGGTTCTTTGTGTATTTTGATATAAAGATGCCATTCAATAGATTTAAGCTATTTACATAATAAATGTTTTAGACGATAGATACCAGTAAATGTACTCTAAGTTCGCTATAGGCATACCATTATCTTTTATCTCTTAACTTTTAACTTTTAATTAATGTATACTGGTTATTATGAGCGATAATGACATAAATAATATTGAACCATACACAGTTGAAGAGCTACCTGAATTGCCAGCTGGGTCTGATACTTCAGCAGACTACTCAACAGAATCTTTTGATACAAGCACAAGCTCCACTAGAAAATTTCCTTTTTTTCTTGTAATTATTGCTCTTGTAGTAATTGGCTTAATTGCTCTAGGATTCTTGTTATTAAACTCAATTGGTTCTGGAGGAGACAACAATACAAACACAGATAATACTGGAACAAATACTAATACTAATACAGGAAATAATAATGGTGGAACAACAACAAATGCAATTTTGATATGGAGAGGAGTGTTTTTAGATCCAGATGTTATTCAGCCATTAATTGATGAGTATCATGATGCTAATCCAAATATAACAATACAATATTCAAATGAATGGCCGTTGCAGCAACCGTTCGATCAAGCAATGGAATCTTATCAATTACAATTAAATCAAGATTTAGAAGATACTATTGAAGCCGCAGATATCTTCATGGTTCATAATTCTTGGACAGGAGATTATGAGAATATTGCAGCTCCAAGCACCATTTATAATGCTGATTCATTCGGAAATACATTTTATCCTGCAGCTGTAACTGATTTAGTTTCTAATGGAGTAGTTTATGGAGTACCTTTATGGATGGATACATTTGCAGTGGTCTATAATAAGGATATGCTTGCTTCAGTACAAAAGAGTGAGCCTGATATTTCTTGGGATGACTTTCAAAACACTGCTAGAGAATTAACAACTTTTTCTGGAACTTCAATTGAACAATCTGGCTTTGCATTTGGTAATGGCTCAAACATAGGATTTCCTTTAGAAATCATGCAAATACTAATGAGACAAAATGGAGTTGTATTAACCGATGAGAATGATTATCCAGCATTTGCTCAAGATTCAAACTCAGTTGATGCATTTAACTTCTTTTTAGGATTTGCAAATGGTCAGAATAGAACTTGGGATGCAGACTTTAGTGATGCATCTGCTGCATTCTTAGAAGAAAAGACAGCAATGATTATTGTTCCAAGCTGGAGGCTAAGACAAATACTAGCATATAACGATGATGCGGGATTAGGTTTAGATATAGGAGTAGCACAGTTACCTCAATTTAGTTCACAAGATAAAGAGATCATTAATTGGACAGATTATTGGCCTGTTATGGTAAATAAGGAAAGAGGCAATTCTGCTGCAGCATGGAATTTTCTTTCTTGGTTAACAGAGCCTGATCAGCTAGAACAATTAAATACAAATATAGAGAATTCTAGTGGATATTTTGGTAATCTGTATCCAAGATCTGATATGAGCGAAAAACTTTTTGATGATGAATATTTGAATGTATATAATAGATCTTTACCATTTGCTGAATCTTGGAAAATGGTGAAAGGAAGAAAAGTAAGGGAGCTATTTGTTGATGCACTATCAAAAAGTTCTGTAAGCGCAAGTCAAATAGCAACACTAGAAGAACAAATAAAAACTCTTATTGATTTAAAAGGTGTTAGAGAAACACTAGAAACACAAACTCTATAATTATGAAAAAATATTTAAAAATTACTTCCTTAGGTATAACTCTTTTTGTAATTGGTTTATTTGGATTTTCAAAAATAGATGCTAATGCACTTGCAGATCCTAACGATATATTTACAATTGTTTCTCCTGCTCCTAATTCGAAAGTCAGCGGTACAGCAAATATCTCAGTAAGAATATACGATGATGAACAAGCTGCTGTATATGTACAGTCTAATTTGTTCGATAGAGAAACTTGCAATACTACTAATTATGGAACTGTTAGTTCTATTTCTACTTTAAGCTCTAATCCTGGACAAAATAGTACTATTAGCTGGAACACCACAAATGTAAATGATGGGACTTACTGTCTAAAACTTTGTGCATCATTTGTAAATGGAGGAGAGGGTTATTCAGTTTGTAACGGGAGAGAAGTACAAGTTGTAAATAATAATTCACTGCCGACAATAACTTCTCAGCTTAATAAAACACAGTATATAGAAGGAGAATCTTTTAGTTATCAATTAACTGCCAGCGATCCAGACGGTGATTCTTTAACATATAGACTTGTTGCAGCACCTGAAATTTTAACAATTAATCCTCAAAATGGATTGATTACTAGTGGGGCACTTTCAACTTTTGGATATCCTGGTTTAGAGTACACAGTAACTGTTGGTGTTAGCGATGGAATAAGTGGAGAAGTTACACAAAATTTTAAATTTAGTGTAGTTAAGCCAACACCACCGCCAACTACAATACCTGATAACAACCAACCAACCACACCAGATACTCAAGTACCTGATAATCAAACACCAGACGACCAAACTCCAGATGAGACAGATGTGATAACCGATACGGATATAGAAAATGGACTAAACTTTACACAACCTATTGCAGATACAGTTTTTACAGATGAGCAAAACTTAATTAAGTGGACTTTGCCAAATGGAGTAGAGCTAGAATCATTATCTTTGGAGTATTCAACAGATGGAGAAGAGTGGTTGTTAATAAGTGATAGCATTGAACCAACCAGAACATACTATTTCTGGGACATGTCTGAGCTTCAAGATGGCAAATACTATGTAAGAATTACAATTGAAACAAAAGATGGAAGAAAATTTGTTAAACAATCAGAGCAATTTGAAGTAAATATTGATCCTAATAATGATGGAGATACAATAGAGAGTGCTCCTTTAATTATTAATGTTATGCCAGAAAATGATTCTGA
>JAGQLJ010000112.1 GCA_020429495.1 Candidatus Dojkabacteria bacterium | reverse complement strand
ATGTCTGTGCATGTATCTTGGCTTGTGCAGAAGTTGTTCCTATTCCTACATTATCTCCTGTTGCAGTTAAATATGTAGTTGCTCCACCATCTGTCCACAAACTAGCTCCTCCACCACAACTTGCAGCAGTTCCACTAATTAGACCAGTATTATCAACTTGTAAACATTGTGTTCCTCCTCCTGCAAGCTTTGTAATAATTACATCTCCATCTTCGTCAATTGTCATTCTTGTTGTGATTGTATTTGCTACAGATGCTGTTTTGAAGTTTAATGTACCTATGCTGGAACTTCCTGTTCTTTCATGTGTTATTGCTGCCCCAGGTCTATCTGTTGAACCTAAACTTGAAGAAATTCTAAATCCAATTCCGACTTCTAGGCCGGCAGTATTTGTCTGATCGTTTATTGTTAAACCATACTGGCCTAAGGCTGAATCATCAGCAGCATCTAAACCTGAAGATAAAATTGTTGCTTTCGACTCGGCTGAAGATGTACCTATTGCCAAATTATCACCGGTTGCTGTTAAGTAGGTAGTTGCTCCACCATCTGTGAATAGGCTACTTCCTCCACCACAACCTGCACCACTTCCACTTAAATCACCATTATTATCTACTTGAACACATTGTGTTCCTCCACCAGATAGGTCAGTTATTCTTGCACCTCCTACAACGTGCAGTTTTGCCAATGCTGAATCTGTTCCTATTCCAACATCTCCATCTACATCTATAACTAATGCATAATCTGGTGAAGATTTATTTATTTTAAATATACCTTGCGCTACTGCACTTGTTTTTATAACAAAATCATTAGAATTTTTTGTAAATCGCCAAGCTATAGTTGAATCTTCAAGTATAAATCCAGGATACCCAACTGTGCTTGATGCAATTTTTAGTTTCACATCTGCATCAGTTGAGTAAACTAATAATTTCTCATTAGTTGCTGTTGAAGAAGAACCTATTGCCAAATTATCACCCGTTGCTGTTAAGTAGGTAGTTGCTCCACCATCTGTGAATAGGCTACTTCCACTTCCGCACGCACTCCCTGTTACGCCTATCAAACCTGTGTTATCTACTTGTAAACATTGAGATCCTCCTCCTGCTAATCCATATACTGTTACTCCTCCTGATGAATTTATTGCTAACCTTCCAGCTGCGTTTGTTGTAAATGTAAGTGAATTTGCTACATGACTATATGTAATTTTTCCTATATCTTCATCTCCACTATCTCCAAAATTTATAATTGAGCTACTTGTTGTACCAGCTATCATTGTCATGATAATGTTTCCACTATCTGCAAATAACACATCATTATCCGTTAAAATTGATGGATATGTTGGTGTTCCTGCTTCAACATTTAGTAATGATCTTGATGAGGTTGTTCCCACCGTAACTTTTCCTGTATCGTAATATATGTCACTTCCACTTTGTGTCCAATAACTAGTTCCTGTTGCCGTTAAGTCATCCCATCCGCTTCCATTGTAGAAAAATAAGTCAGTTCCGTCTGAATATATCTCACCTGCATTTGGAGAAGTAGTTGCTACTCCTGACCTTATTCTTAAGCTTGGGTATGTAGTTGTACCAGCTTCTGCATCAAGATATGCAAAAGGTGCGGCTGAACTTCCTGCCCTTATTCCTCTGGTAACAGTCAAATCTGCTGCACCGGTTGATTTATTTGAAGAAACTATTAATCTATTAGCGGCAGCTCTGCTTATAAATATATCTCTTGTTGCAGATCCGCCACCAATTCCATATCCTCCATCTGAGTAGAACTGACCTCTTCCAAAACCTTCTCCTGTAACTTTGATCTCAAATGCTTTTCCTGTATTCACATCTGTACTTGCAGGCAAATTTTGTAAAGAAAATGCAGGTTTTGATGTTATGTTAGGAGCTTGGATTAAAAGCGCTTCATTATTTGTACTCTGATAAAGACTAAGAGTATTAGATCCAACTGTTGTTGTTCCTATTGTTAATCCATTATTGTGTAATATTGATACTGTATTGCTATCTAGCACAAAACCAATATACCCACTTGTTCCTATTTGCAGCTGTGAATTTATTCCATCTGTTCCGTCTTGTCTAATATACCCAATTCTGTCTCCTGCTGCTGTTGTTGTTGCTTGAAAACTAATCTGTCCGCTTTTGTTATCTATTCCTTGAGATCTCAAGAATATTCCCCCATCTACATCTATTTCATAACCTGGATCATTTACTCCAACACCCAAGAAATTGCTACTATCGTCCCAATATAAATTTGAATTATCTTCAGCTATTCCGCTACTTCCTTCAAATACTATTGATCCTGAGGTAAACCCTGTATCCAAATTGCCTGCTCTTTCAGCATAAAATGCGCTTCCTGTATTACTTAATTGTTTTCTTGCAAATACTTCTGTATAGCTTCCAGCACCAGTTGGATCAAATGCAAGCTCAACAAATACGTTAGCACTGCTAAAATCAACTCCTCCATTACTTACACAAGCTGTTGTTCCCCAATCTGAGCTTCCACTTGCTGCTGAATTACAAATACTATTTATATCAAGAGTAAATACTCCATCCGTATCTCCAATTTCTATATCTGTATGTTCTTCTTCAAAAAGTAAATTTCCAGCACTTGCGGCATCATAAATTCTTACTCTAAAATCACAAGTGTCTGCTCCAGCTGCAACACAAGACGGTGTTCCAGTAACAAGATTAGTACCATCAGCTTTATTAACAATCTTTCCACTAAAGTTTACTGTCCTTGTTCCCGCTTCAATATTTAAGATTCTATAAATTGCGCCTCTATTTACAAGTAAGAATAAAAGTAAAAGTAGTGTAGATAAAATAATCCATCTTAATTTCTGATCTTTTAACGATAATAATTCTAGGCGTGGTAAAACAGACGCAAAATCTTGGCGTCTAAATAAAGCACCTTGTTGCAGATGCGTTTTCTTATTACCTTTTTGGTACATATAAAAATTTCAGCTCGTACCTAAGTTTAGTATACAGATGGAGTGAATTGAAATAAAGAATTTTGTGAAACTTTGTTTCACTTAAATAGCTTTTTCGAAGGCATGCCAGTTGATTTCTATATCTTCAGTGGCAGCATTGTTTAATTTAATAATAAATTCTGTTTCTGTTATATCTGTTATTATAAAATTAATTTGCTCAGTCAAAATTAAATCGCTTGCTCCTGTTCCTGTAACAATTGGCGGAGTAGAGTAGCTTTCACTAAAATTAACAGATACTTCTGTTTCTCCTGCAGGAATAGCCTCAGTTCCAACTGTATCTGCTCCAAAAGCTACAAGTCCTGTTACTTTTAGACTAATAACTTCTAGGTAATCACTATATTCAAGTGGTGTTGTTCCATTTGATGTACCGCTAGTTGAAATTAATTGTAATTTAATATTCTCTATATCTGTTTTAACTGTATCTATTTCATTTTTTTGATCTATCAAGGCCTGTATTATTGGGGAAATAAAGAATGAATAATTTACTGTTTCTGGTAATCCTTCTTTGTTATATGAAACAAAGTATGGATTAATTTGGTCTACTTCTTCAGCTATTAATCCATATTGCTTTTGCTTTGCGCTGTCAACTTTATAGTTATAGTTTACTGGCCTTAAGTTGTATAGCCAATCTATATTCTCCATATTAACTACATTCTCCTTGTATCTAATACTTGATGATATAAATCCCAAGTTACCTGATGAGTCTACCTGTACATCCCTAACTGATGCAAACATTAAGTTATTATATATACCTGGGGCAGTAACAATTTCGTTCCTATCAATTTTTAATACAGGAATACTAAAATTATCTGATGCAGAGCTATCCTGTAAATACACTTCAAATGCAGTTGGTGATATAGTATCAGTAGAAGTTGACCATGTGCCATCTTGCCTAAATGCTATTCTGCCAGATACTCTATATACATTATTATTTTGACCCTCAAAGTCAATGTTTGCAATTTTCTCTGTCCCCGAGCTTGTTGATAAGGCATTAGTAGATGTTATTTTAAATGTTGGCTGATCTTGTTCAACATGTAAATATTCATCTGGAGCTGTTGTACCTACCCCAACATGTCCTGCGCTATCTACATTTAATCTCCATCCAGCATTATAAATTCCTGCAACTGGGGTTGCATCATCATCAGACAACCCAAAAAAAGCCCTATTTGCTGCAGATGAGTCTGAAAACCAAATACCTGCAGTGCCACCCGCACCACTTCTCACTCTCATTCTATCTGTTACATCTAATTTATGACCTGGCACAGAAGTACCAATTCCAACATCACCCCCAGATGCTTGAATACTAAGTGGTACTGCTCCTCCGCCTACTGAATCATAGTTATATGCTTGTATAATTCCATACCCAGTAGCATCATTTGCAGCTATATGTGTTGCCACTCCCGTTGAAGCGGCTGATCTTCTACCTATTGTTAATCCATAATTATCAGTTGATGAATAGAAATTACCAATATGTGTTGAAGCAGTATTTTGTCTTACATCCAATTTGAATGCTGGAGTAGTTGTTCCTATTGCGAAATCTCCTTGCATTGATACAGCTCCATCA
>JAGQLJ010000111.1 GCA_020429495.1 Candidatus Dojkabacteria bacterium | reverse complement strand
CCAAAAACTACAAGCGCGTTGGCGAGCGGAACAAACCAAAAGACAGAGGATTTTGAGCTTTCGACAGGCTCAAGCCAGGGCAAGCGAGAAAACTGGATTTTGGTTTGTGGGGAATTCAATCAGGAATCATTTACGGTATTCTCTAACTTTAAATCTTCATTTATTTTATGTATGGCCAATATTAGTAGCTTCAACAAAATATAGTAATCTCTTTCGTGTTCGTCAACTGATTTAGAATTGCTCCCGTGTAGGTATTTATTTCTTAAATCTAAACCATTTGTAAATTCCTTTTTGTTTAGGTAACAATTAAAATAACGTCTTTCTTCTTGTGTAAAAAAACTATCATCAAAAAACACTAAACCATTTGATGCCATTACCAATATTTCGTTTCTAACTCTATCGGGATAATACCAATAATTTAGAACACCTTGATAGTGTAAAATACTAATTATATAAACCAAATTGTTATTATGGATTTTTACGTAATTACCACTGCTTTTTAATAATATATTCTTTGAAATTAAATAATCAATTTCTAGGGTCTGATACCCTTTAAAATCAGAATATAAAACATCTTCTTTAGTCAATAACTCGTATAGATTTTTGTGCTTACTTTTAAATTTTTCTGTATAAAACAAAGAAGATTGGTCTGAAAAGAAATCATATTTTAATCTTGAGAAATCATCCCCCTTTCCATATACATATTTTTGCTTAATCTTACTTTTAATTTTACTGTAATAAATAGGTTCTGAACTGAATTCTAGCAATTCAAAATCTATACTGTTATTCTCTACGTAAGATTGATATTGTTTAATTAAAAAATCTAACTCGGGGGCTAAACTTCTAATTTTTTCTTCATAAGAAGTTTCTTTTGTTGGGAACTTAATTCTTAAACCATTGATTGGAAAAATTTGATTTAAATATTCGTTAACAACATAATTCAAGGAATCTTCAATATAGATATTATTGGTTTCAAGGTATTTGGCGTATGATATTATTTGCAGATGGGAAATCAAACTTTGTCTATGAAAACTAAAGCTAATATGATATTCATTTTTTGAGCGCATTAATATGTTCTCTAATGTGTCTACTTATCTTTCTTTATAAACTAAATCAATACAACCTTGGAAATTTATAAAATTAAATAAATGATTGAAATTTTTATAAATCCCTATAAAGCTTTTTGTAGCATTTAGATAGTCTTCACTATAAGTATATATTAACCTTCTATTCTCTTTATCAAAAGAAATATTACTTGGCTCTTTTTGATCTTTTGAAATAGAAACCCCAACTCCTTGGCTTAAAACATTACCATCCTTAAGCGCTTCATCGTTCAACTGTTTAGCTTTCTTCTTTGCTAACAATTTTGTTTTATTAGATAACTTAATAGTTTTTGAGTTTACTATCAGTTTAATATAATTTAAGTTAACATCAGAATAATTAATGTAATCTAAAATTAAATTTTCTTTATCTGAATCATTTAAAGAATTAGGAAAGTACAAGGGTTCTTTTTCTCTTCTTTCAGCTTCTTCATAAAATGACAACAATATTTCTGCTGAAGCTGTATTATCAATAAAATAGGCTCTAATTTTTTGAGAGAAGAAATTAACTATATTTTGCTGTTTCAAAAGTGGCCTAACCCCAAAACGATTATTTTTAGTAATTTCTTCAAATGTTTGTTTGTCTATTTTTTTATAGACATTAAACTTATTCGTTAGTAACCAAAAGGAATCATAAAAACCATAATCAACTTCTTCAAACAGGCTAACTATATTTTCATTTTCAATATTATTTAACCAAAATTGCTTTGTAGCTTCTAGAAGTATTAACGCTTTAGATTTATAATTTTCTTTCTCATTTTCTGCCCAACTTAATAAGAATAAATCATTTTCAAAGTATATATTAATTTCGTAGAATTCTATATAATCATTTATTGAATAATGGTTCTCTTCACTGTAAGAATTTAAAACCTTTTCCGTTTCTTTCAATTGAAGTCCACTGGCCATATCATTTTTAGAATAAAACTTTACTCGATTACGTTCTTTTTCCATCTTAACACCTACTGAATTAGGATGAAATTATTTTCCACCCACCTTTCTACCCACTTAAGGAAGTATATAATTAATTTGCCAATGACCACCTTTTGCACTACCAACCCTTTCTATAAGACCTAAATCTTTAAGAGCATCTAGATTATTATCAATAGCAGTAGCACTTAAGCCAACTTTATCTTCAAGTTCTCTTTTAGAAACTTTACTGTTTTCGTGAATAGCTTTAATAATATTAACTCTATTATTAGTAAGGTTATCTACCCACTTATCTACCCACTTATTAAAATCAAAAGGTCTTCTAACTGTTACAGTAAACATTCCTTCAGTATTGAATTCAGGTTCAGTTAAATCAGCTTCAATCATTAAGTCTCTCATTCTCCCAATTCCAGATCCTACTTGTTCAACCATTCTAATTCTCTCAAATAGACCAAATATTAAAGGATTTCTACTTAAACTTCTTTTACCAAATTCATTTTTAGGAATTCCACTGATTAACCCTCCAGGATTAGAAATCTCAACTCTATCATTAAATACCTCAATAGTAATACGAGCTCCTTTATCATAATAGTCTCTATGAGCTAAAGCATTAATTATAGCTTCTTTAAAAACGGTTTCCGGGATTTCCCAGATTTCTTTTCTAGGTTGGGAACCTGCTCCCTCAATATCATAGCGTACATCTAATTTCTTTTTCAACCAAGACATTGCTTGTAAGTATTGATTGTATAAAGAGCCTGTCATTACTTTATCGTCTTCAATAAACCGTTTATCAATACCATCAAAAGCGATACAACGTATTACGGCCTTTTCAAAAAACTGTTCAGGGTTTTCGGCAAAAAATAATGTAGCTCCATTTTTTAAGAAACCTTCTTTAGTAATCAGTTTAAGGTTATTGAAAACTTGTTCGTTTGAAACTGTAGCGCCTAATCCAGCTAAAGCTCTAAACTGATTAATATTATTATCAGGAACGTCTTGATTTATATCAATTGCCTTACAAGGTGCTTCATCAAAATAAATTTTATCTGCTTGTTGAAAAAAATCTCTCATTTCTTCAACGGTAGTCAGTTTTTGCGAATTTGGACCTTGACGAACATAAATTGCACCAG
>JAGQLJ010000110.1 GCA_020429495.1 Candidatus Dojkabacteria bacterium | reverse complement strand
CCTAATAATATTAATAAAAAAATCATTTTTCTAATTTAATAAATACAATTCACTTCTCGATACACCATGAAGTGAATACTTCATGGCACTCGAAGTGACAGTAATTTGTCAGTTCGAGTAGCCATTCCAATTTATTGGAATGGCATATCGAGAACAAAAAAACTCCTTTTGGGAGTTTACATAATTCTTATTTACAGACACTACTTAATTCTCCCAATTAATTTATAGGAGTACAACAACAGTTTGTTGAATTAAGATAGTTCATTGAAGTTATTATATTTCTGAAGGATGATAATTGCAAGAAAGAATCCTACTAATTTTACGTATCTTGTATTACATAGTACAATCAGGTACTGTTATCTACTTATAATGAAAAGTAAAACAATTCTAATCACAGGTTCTTCTAGAGGCATTGGAAAAGCTGTTGCTACACTTGCTTATACTGAAGGATATAAAGTTATTATTCATGGAAAGACAGAATCAAAGGCACTATTACAAACAGAGTCTGAATTAAAAGATGTTGAAAAATTAGTGTTTGATATTACAGATAAAAAAGCAACTGAAAAAGCTATCTCTCAATGGATTAAACAAAATGGAACAATTGATATTTTGATAAATAATGCTGGAGTTGCTAAGAATTTCTTATCCAATATTGATGAGGTTGAAGATTCTAAAGCAATTGAAGAATACTCTACTAATATTTTAGGCACTATCCATTGCATACAGGCAGTAATCTCTTCTATGCTAAAAGCTAAGAGTGGGAATATTATTAATATTGCTTCAATAAAAGGACATCCTCAGTTATCTACTCTAAGTACTTTAACCTATGCAACAACAAAAGCTGGAGTTATATCTTTAACAAAGAGCCTTGCCAAATATTATGCTGAATACGGAATTAGAGTTAATTCAATTTCACCAGGTTATATTGAAACTGATCAAGTGAACGATTGGAAGAAATCTACTTTTGAAAAAATTAGAACCGGCACTTTAATTGGTCGGATTGGCCAACCTGAAGAAATTGCAGAAATAGTAATGTTCTTAGCATCAGAAAGAAGTTCTTATATGACTGGAGAAGATATATTAGTTGATGGTGGCTATAAATTAAAAGGTAAATAATAAAAAGACGCGATAACTCGCGTCTTTATTTTCATTATAAGTTAGGCAACCATGTTATCTGCTTGTTTTGCTGCGATTTCTCCAATCATAGGCAGCATAAATTTTTCTCCTTGGTATGCTTTATAGATTGTATAAACCCATACTCCTAAGAATCCTAGAGAAGCGAATGGTAAAATTATCCAACCAATAACAGGAATAATTCCTAGTACTGTTGAAATAACAAACCAAGCTACTGCTAGAAGTACAGCTTGAAATGCATGAAATCTAACAAACTTATTTTTCTTTTCAGTAAAGATGAAAATCAATCCTACAATAAAAATGTAGCATAATGCAGCTGCAATGTTTTCATCTAAACCTGAATCTGTTGAAGCCATTTTAGGTTGACTTGTAGAACCTTCTGACATCATTGAGTCATTGTTTTCCATTTCTGGTTTACTTTCTTGCTCCATATACTTTTAATTATAAATATACTGCATTGTATCTAAAATTAAATAGAATTTCCATGATTTGACTATAGAATAGTATATTTGTAGAATAAGATATGAGATTTTTAATAAGAATAATTATAAATGCAGTAGCAGTAGTAGTTTTAGCTGAATTACTTAATGGTATTGAAGTAAGAGATAATACAGCTGCTTTAGTTGTTGGAGTAGTTCTTATTGTTTTAAACTCAATTTTAAAACCAATTTTGGTTTTCTTTACCCTACCACTAACTTTAATAACACTTGGATTATTTGTTGTTGTTATTAATGCATTAATGGTTATGCTTGCAGATTCTTTACTAGAAGGATTTTATGTAGCAAATTTCTGGTATGCCCTACTATTTGGAATAGGAATTTCTATTGTGAATAGTTTATATAATTCTACAGACGAAGATTAATTTTTCTCTTCAACTATTTCTGCATCTTCTACATCTTTTGGAGTAGCATCGTTTGTTGCTGATTTTGTATCTTCTAATGGAATTACTATCCATAGAATAATATAAATCCAAAAACCTGCACCTCCTGAGAATAACGCTATTGCAAAAATAATTCGTAGAATTACAGGATCAATATTTAGGTATTCACCTAACCCTCCACAAACACCCGCTATAACTCTATCTTTGTTTGATCTATATAATTTTTTCATAGAATTGATTAT
>JAGQLJ010000109.1 GCA_020429495.1 Candidatus Dojkabacteria bacterium | reverse complement strand
GTATTTCACTCGAACTGACAAGTTTAGAAAAATTAAATATTATTTTATAAAAATGAAATACATAATAGGAATTATTGGTAATGGAAGATTTGGAGACAATCTTTACAAAACTTTTACTAACCACTGTGCAGATTTATTTGAAGTGAAAATGTATTCAAGATCTGCAGAAATTGGCGGAAAATTTGAATCAATAGAAAACATTTGCAAAGCAGACATTATTATCCCAACTGTTCCAATATCTATTTTTGAAAAACAAATATTAGAGATAAAAGATTTAATTTCTGAAACATCGCTTGTTGTTGATGTGTGTTCTGTTTCAATGCATCCTGCAAAGGTTATGCAAGATAATCTAAATTGTGATTTGCTTTCAACACATCCAATGTTTGGTCCTGATTCAACAAAAGATGCATCTTTTTTTGATGGTTTAAAGTTTATTCACCATTCATTAAGAATAAAAAACGAGCAAAGAGTTAAAGATTTTCTAAACTTTTGGAAAAGCTTAGGTTGCGAGCTAATTGAGCTAACACCAGAAGAGCACGATAAGCAGGCAGCATACACTCATGCATATGCATTCTTGATTGGTAAAATTGGAATGTTACTAGATGTTAGGCGAAATGATATTTCAACAAAAGGTTTTGAAGGTGTTTTGTACAATCAAGAAGCAGTAGAAAACGATACAGGTCAGCTATTTGACGATATGATGACATTTAATCCTTATGCAAAGGAAATGTTCGAAAAGTTTATTGAGGTAGCTAAAAAGATAAACTCAAATATTATGCTTCAATAGCCTGCTCTCGGTTATCTTCAAAATCCCAAACTGGTTTTATTGTAGGGAATACACTTAAGATTGTATGAAGTTTTCTTGCACTATATGTAACGCTTTTAAAATCAAGCATATTAGTTTTTAGAACTACCTCTAGGGGATTTCCAGTAGTCACAAAATGATTTTTCGCATCTACTATAAGTTGCTTAATTTGAGGATGTTCTATACCTATACCTATTAAAGTAGGCCCAGTAAATAGGTCTAATACAACTTTTTTATCTAAAGTAGGAGTAGCAATAGTTGTATCTTGAGAGGATAGAATAGGCTCAGTATCTAGTCTAGTTAAAGCCTGTGATTCTTGGGTTTCTGCAGACCTATTTGCTAATATTTCTTCTTTATGATTTGCTCTAGCTTCTTCAAATAATCTTACCCTTTCTAATCGTTTGCTTTCTAATTGCGCTTCTTTTTCGGCTAGTTCTCTTCTAGCATAGATAGATGAGCTCTTTGATTCAGACGTAAAATGAACACCAGTGGTTGTTCTGGTTACATCTTGTGTATCAAAAAATCTATTACTTTCCATATAAATGCAGTTTTGTTACCAAATAATGATAACATAATTTACTAAATCAGTAAATCCACTTATACAAGCAATCTTTTCCACTATTGCTCTATTGCTGATATAATTGGTCATAATTAGATAACCACTTATGACTAAAGAAAAACTACTAGAGCTATTAAAACCAATAACAATTTCCAAAATTGTAGAAAAAAAGAAACACGAGAATGCTGACAGATTATGGATTGTGCAATTAGATAATGGATCGGGTGATAATGTTCAAGTTGTAACAGCTGCTAATAACTTTGAAGAAGGAGATTTAGTTCCACATTTAGCACCAGGAAATGTTGTTCCAGGTTGGTTAATTAAAGAAGGACAAGAAATAAAACTAGAAGAGCGACCAATGAGAGGTGAAATGTCTGCAGGAATGATTTTAGCTGAAGATGAATTTGGGCTAAGTGATGATCATGAAGGAATTTTTATAATTAAAGGATCAGATGATTTAGTTGGTAAGTCAATTCTAGAAGTTTTGAATGAAGAGCAAATTAATACAATTGCTAAGACAGCAAAAGTTATTGAAATTACACCAGAACTACAAGAAAAAATAGATTTAATTATGTCTATTGGTGATCCAGAAAAAGGTGGAGAAGTTGTGGGTGAAGATCAATTGCCAGAAATTCTAACTTCAGGTGAAGAGCTATTTACATACGATGGATTTGAACCTTCAGGTCAAATGCACATTGCACAAGGAATTATTAGAGCAATAAACACAAACAAAATGATTGAAGCAGGATTTACATTCAGAATGTGGGTTGCTGATTGGTTTGGATACCTAAATAACAAAATGGGTGGAGATATGGAGAAAATTAAAAAAGTTGGAATGTACTTTATAGAAATTTGGAAAGCAGCTGGAATGAATTTAGATAAAACTGAATTCTTATGGACTTCTGATTTTGTTGATAAAGAAGAATACTGGGAAACAGTTATGAAAGTAATGAAAAATACTTCTTTAAATAGAATTCTAAAGACTACTGAAATTATGGGTAGATCTGAAATGGATGACTTGAGTGCAGCACAAATACTCTACCCTGCAATGCAAACAACAGACATCTTTAAAGTTATGAAATGCCAGGTAACACAACTTGGAATGGATCAAAGAAAAGTAAATATGTTGGCACGTGAAGTGGGACCAGAGCTAGGATTCTGGAAGCCAGTTGTTGTTAGCCATGGAATGTTACAAGGATTGGGCAAACCAACTGAACGAATAGTAAAAGAAATATCTTTAAGTGAAGCTAGTCATACAAATGGTGGAAAATCAGCATTTGTAGAAAAAATAGGCAATATGGATATATTCATTAATTATTCATCCGACGAAGCTAAAATATTTAATGTTGAAATACATCACAATCTTGATAACGGACAAGGGAAGAAATATAACTTTAATCTTAAATATGGAGAAAAAACTATAGTATTAGGCATAACATTTGAAATAATAGATTTTGAAAATAGGAAGGTTTCAGTCTCATATTATGAAGACCCAGATGCTGCAAAAATAGCTATGAAAATGTCTAAATCAAAACCAGATACAGCAATTTTTATGACTGATTCAGCTGAGGATGTAGCAAGAAAAATTAAAAAAGCTTACTGTCCACCAGGAGAAATTGAAGACAATCCTATTTTAGATTACTGCAAACAAATTATATTTGAAGCAAAATACTTAAAACGAGATATGCCTTTATTCGAAAACAATGAGTTCGTAATTAAAAGAGATGAAAAATTTGGTGGAGATATAAAACTTAAATCATACAAAGAACTTGAAGATTTGTATAAGCAAGGTGAAGAAGCACTTCACCCAGAAGATCTAAAGAATGCAGTTATTGATTACCTTAATAAGTTATTAGAACCGGTAAGAAAACATTTTGAGCAAGATTCAAAAGCAAAAAATCTTTTAGCTGAAGTACAAAGTTTTCAAGTAACTAGATAAGAATTCACAGAAACTCAAAATATATAGTAATATATTAACTATCTAAAATTTTAAAAAATAATTATGGAAAACCAAATGACCGATACAATGCCAGGTGAAAATGCAAAAACATTAAAGCCAAAGCCACAAATGAATATGAAATTAACTGCTGGAGTAATAGTTGTAATAGTGATTGCAATTGTTGCTGCAATTGCTGTTGGAGGAAAAAAATCAAATAATTCAGATAGTCCAACAGACCAACCAGGAGGAGTTGAATCAGTTGAACAAATGGAGGAACGACTAGCCTCAATTGATTACGATAAAGTTGCATTACTAGAAGATGTAACAGGTGGAGATGCAACAGGAATGGCTTATTACTTTTTTGATGATGCAGAAGGATTTTATAATCTAACTGCACAATTTGAAGGATTACCAGAAATAGATTTAGACAAAGAGTTTTATGAAGGGTGGATTGTTAAAACAACAACTGGTGAATTTAAAAGCACTGGGGAACTTACAGAAATTGATGGTCAGTTAATAAATACATTTAGATCAAAAAGAAACTACAACACTTATGATAGATATGTATTAACAATTGAACCAAGAGATAATGATCCTGCACCTGCAGATCATGTTATGGAAGGAGACTTTTTAACAGAACTTCCAAAAGATACAATGATGGATTCAGAAGATAAAATGGACGATTCAGCAATGCCTGCAGATGACTCAATGACTGATGAAACTGTTGTAGACGAAACAACAAACTAAAATTTAAAAGGATCCTGAACAATATTCTTGTAAAGGATCCTTTTTTCTTGCAAAATGAAGTAATTTCAAATTAATTCATGATTAAATTTAAAACAATACCCTTTCCAAAGGTCAACAAAGTTATTGTCTATTTAACTACATCGGATGTTTTTAACTGGGCACTTATGGCAGTTATGAACGGTTTTGTAGGATTATATTTAGCAACAAAATTAGAAACAGATGTTATTAGAATTGTTGGAATTGGGTATGGAATTTTAAGCCTATCTCAAGGCCTAGTGCAAATTCCAACAGGTTACTTTATTGATAGAACAAAATCAGATAGGGATGATATTTTTATGCTTTTGTTTGGAGACATTTTAATGGGAGCTCCATTCCTACTCTATCCAACAATTACATCTGAATATCACTTCTTTATGCTTCAATTTATTATTGGCTTTGGAGCAGGAATAAATTTAGTTAGTTGGAGAAAGATGTTTGCAAAGAATTTAGATAAAGATAAAGAAGGAATGGAATATGGTATGTATGAAACAATAATGGCTTTTTGCATTGCGTTCTTTAGCTTAGTTGCAGGTATTATTGCAAATATAAGTGAGACTTACTTTGATATTGTTATGGCTGGCATTGGAGTAATAATGCTATCTAGTGGACTTTGGGCTATACTTCTTTTAAAGTTGGAAAAAGAGAAAAATGGCTGATTTCCTATCAGATTTACCCCATATTCCTACCTTAATAGGAGGAGTTGTCTTGTTTATACTTTTTGCTTCTACTCTTAGCTATAGTGTTCTTAAGCAAAGTAACAAAAATAGCAAAGACGATGCACTAGCTAAAATTTTCGACCAATACCCCGAAATTATTAATCAAGGTCATGGACAATACTATTTTTTTGAGCAGATAGGAAGCTCTTGGTATGTGGGAATTGGATATGGCGGGAAAGAGAGCCAAATTGAGGATGGTGATTGTTTTAGAGTTGATGGCGATCATGTTGAGTATATAAATAGCATAAAAAAATTATCTTCAAACATAACCGAAATAAACCCAGTTACATGTGAAGGAATGTAGCTCCAGCTGGTATAATTGGGTAAATGAAAACGATAAAAATAGATGATTCAAAAATCATCAAGAATACAATTAAAGAATTAGAAAAAGGAGGATTAATAATATTCCCAACAGAAACAGCTTATGGAGTTGCAGTTGATGCAACTAATTCAGATGCAGTTAGCAAGCTTTTAGAATATAAAAAAAGACCACAAGGAAAAGCAATATCAGTTGGTGTCAGTGATATAGAAATGGCAAATGAGTATGTTGAAATTAACGAAACGGCTAAAAATATCTATAAACAATTTTTACCAGGTCCAGTTACAGTTATTTCAAAATCAAAAGGAAAAGTTGATAAACGTTTAGAATCAGAAGGATCAACTCTTGGAATAAGAATTCCTGCTCAAGATACTATCTTACAGATAATAAAAGCCTATGGTAAACCAATAACAACAACCTCTGCAAACTCGTCAGGTAAGAAAACACCATACTCTATTGATGATGTTCTAGAAAACTTATCAAAGAAACAAACAGAATTAATAGATTTAATTATCGATGGAGGTCAGCTGCCAAAAAGATTAACTTCAACTGTTATTGATACAACAACAGAAGATTTAAAAACATATAGGCAGGGAGAAGCTAGATTTGAAAAATCTGAAGTAATAGATGAGTGTAAGTCAGCATCAGCAGATGAAACAATTCTTTTAGGAGAAAAGTTTATGTTTGAACATAGAAAAAGTTTAGACTCTAAACCGATACTCTTCTTACTTCATGGCGATTTAGGTGCAGGCAAAACTCATTTTACTAAAGGAATTGCTAAAGCTTTAGGGATTATAAAAAATATAAAATCTCCAACATACACATATGTTGAAGAATATAAAATTGACTCTGGAAAACTATTTCATATAGATGCATGGAAGATTGAAAATAAATCAGACTTAGAAACTTTAGGTTTTGAAAGTTGGTTAAAAAAAGGAAATGTGTTGGTTATTGAATGGCCAGAGATTATTCAAAATTTAGGGCAAGAATTTAGTATTGATGCAGATATTATTGATTTAGAGTTTGTTGTTGGAAGCTCTGTGAACGAAAGAATATTAAAAGAAAGAGGTGCCTAAAGCACCTCTCTACGCTAATTATTAAATTCTTAATTATATTTTTTCAAAACTATTCAATATAGCCTCTAAAGTTTCTTTTTGATTAGAAGTCAATATTAGCGAAGGTGTGATTTGTGCAGGAGTTTCTCTAATACTAATCCACCATCCATCGAAATAATTAGTAGATGTATTCAAAAATGTACCAAATATTTCACCTAATTGTCCATTTGCAATATACTTATGTGCAATCATAAAACCATTTTCTACAAACGGTTCTGTCACACAGGTATTCTCAGAATCCTGTGGTCCATCTCCACAGTAAGGACCTCTACCCAATTTACTAAAGTGAATATCATACCAAGGGTTTCCGATATTTACCCAAAGTATTTCTTCATTACTATCAGTGTAACCACAATCCCATCCTTCAGGTAATTTGAGTTGAAGTCCTATTGAAGGATATGTACATGTTTGGCTTAATTCTGTTTCATCATTATTAAGATCAATAATAGAGTTGTAGATTGTTTCATCTAATGGTAAATAATCCTTATCAAAAAATTGATATGCTTGACCTACCTCAGAGTGTATTAAATTTCCACTTGAGTCTCGGCTAACCCAAATATACTCAATCCCAACTTCATTAGTTAGTAAATTATCAAGTGTAGTAAGATCTTTATAGTTACATTCAGAAAAGTTACTAGTTCCACCTGGTTGAATAGACTGACCACCTAGTTCATAGTAATACCTTGGCCCAAAATAAACTATATCATTATCTATAAAAGTTTTTATTGGTACAAGTGATTGTTGAGGTCTGTAAGAGTCTATCCTATATTCACAACCACCTCTATAAGCCTTGATCTCCTTGGGTATTTCAATAGAGAAGCCAATTTCAGTATTTGTGTATAAGTACCATTCTTCATTCAGAGACTCAAATGACTCAGTAACATCTTTGTTACTATTTTCATCCTCAATTTTCACCCCATTTTGTTCTTGTTGAGTAGGAATAGGTTCTGGTTGGTTGCTTTGAATAGCAATAGCACCGATACCAACACCAGCACCAGCAAGAACAATAGCACTACCAGCAATTAATTTTGCAGCAGTAGTAGCAAGGATACCGCTACCAGCAGTAGTAGCACCAGCAGTTAAATTATTATTTATCATATTAGAAAAAGTAAAACCTAAAGTAGAACCAACCGCAGATGCAACTGAAGCTGATGTAGCAGCAGTAAAAGCATAAGCAGGTTGAGTAGAAATTCCAAGTATTCCAGCTAAAATAAATGGAACAGATAAAGATTTAATATTAAGCATTTTTTCTTCTCTAGAGACAAGGCTTTTTAGCTCTTTGATTCCTCTATTAAATCTTTTTCTTACAGCGTCTACGCCCATAGACATAGCTTCTGCAATATCAGAGAATTTCATATCATCCCAAACTCTCATAATAATGATGTCTGCAGTATCATCATCAAGATTTTGCATTTGAAATTCTAGATATTCTATTGTTGCATTGTTTACTGATTCCTTTTCAACAGAAAAGTCAGATGAAGAAATATTTTCTATTTGCTCATCATCAATATTACTTGTTGTATGTTTTTTTGTATTATCGTAAATCATATTACGTGCAACTTTGTATAACCATGCTCTTGGATTTTCTATTTCATCAAATTCGTCTTGTTCAAAAAGTTTAATAAATGCTTCAGACACTAAATCTTCAGCATCCTCATTACTTCTTGTTTTGAATTTGCAAAAACGATACAGCTCCTCGGCATGATTGCTGTAAATAGTTTGTAGTTGTTCTGTTCGCTTCATATGTATAAGACGATTAAAATACAAAAACCGGACAATTTTCTTTAGTATGCAGAAAAAGAAAGAAGAAAGCAAAAGAGTGAAGTTTTAGACTCCACTCTTTATATATCAAGATATGGTTTATTCAAAAGTTATACCTTTTATCATATTGTCACAATCAGTAAAATCATTAGTTGGGCTTGTACAAGAGGCAGAAAAAAATGTACTGTCCCTACTATCTACTCCTACACTGAATATTAAACATTCATCTCCTTGACCAGAATAACAATCAGTTATAGAGCTATCAGAATACTCTATTGTGTTATCAGTTGGTAATTGAGCTTCTGGAATAGCGCTATACAGTTGTCCAAAGCTCTTGTGATAACCCAAATTAACTAAATTACTAAAAGGAGTAGGTAAAGCCTCACTTATGAAATAAAAGCTTAACGTTGAACCGTTATATGTGACATCTACAACATCTGTTCCTAATCTAAAAAGGTCAGATTCACTTGTTTCTTTGTATTTAGATACGATATATTGGCTTGGTACGGTTAGCGTTAAATCTACATTAGATGCATACTGGTTATTATTTGTAGAAAAACTAACTACTTGGTCAGCGGAGTTTTCTTTTCTCTGAGCATTCTCAATAATTGCTACAGCTAATGCAAAGTCTTCGCCATTATCAATTTCCTCTTGAATGGCTTTTTCCAAATCAAAGTTAGCATAAAGGTTATCTGTTGAGCAATTAACTATTGATACATGGATTATTGCATAAACATCGTCATATAAATTATAATAAAAACTACTCTGCTTGCTTACTCCACTTCCCATATTTCCAAACTCATCTTTGCAAGGACCACCTTCA
>JAGQLJ010000108.1 GCA_020429495.1 Candidatus Dojkabacteria bacterium | reverse complement strand
TAAATAAAAAATAACTTAAAAGTTAGACTTTCTTATACGAGAAGCTCTAATTTCGTCTATACATATTTTTATCGATTTTTTACCTCAGTCCCCACTTTATCCTAATGGTAATGAAAAAAAATTCTTTTTTACTGATAAAACTTTAGTTGATCTATATTCAAATTGGACTGTATTAGTAGATAAAGTAGAGGATATGAAAACTTATGATGGACAAATGCAACCTTCAAGATTTTTAGTATTTAAAAAGAATTAATTTTAATGCGGAGTAAACACTTCTCCAATTATCCAATAACAAACAAATGCTCCTATTAGCACTGAGATATATACAACTATTGATCTTTCTTTATATTTGAGTACGCTCCAAATTCCAAGTACACAGGATAAAAATCCTGATATGCCTGCTAATGATATTGGAATGGCAAGATGTGGATTACCTAAAAATGTATCACTACCTTTAATATCTAAGCTTGCATTAAAGAAAAAGATACTTAAAAAAATAAAGAAAAGAATTGAAAAGTAAACACTCATTTTTCCAAATGGGTTCTTAGGTAACTTTAAAAAAGATAACTTATTCATATAGAGTAGGGTATATGGCCCATATAACGAATATTGTATACGCAATTATAGTAAATTATATTTTTGAAATTAAGTATAAAACAAATTATAGGGCAGAGTGATCGCCCTTCTCTGCCTATAAAAGAGTAGTCCCACTACGCTAAAGCTTCGTAGGATTTAAAATCCATCTGTATAGTGAACAATTTCTTCAAAAGTTATATTTTTATCAAAATCTAACATTCGATCAGCAATATATAGCTCACGTTCAATGGTTTCAAAAGGTTTTGTAATATAATCGGCAATTTTATCTCTAGCAACCCATTCAAATTCGCCTTCTTCTAGGATTAACGATTCTAACAAAATAGAAGAATTTGTCTTCAAGTAATTCTTTTGTTTCATGGTGATAAACCCGGTGGTGCTCAATCATAAAGACCTCACCAGCGTCTGCATCTAAATTTGCTTCTTCCTTAAGCTCTCTAAGTGCAGACTCAACAACAGATTGACCATATGGAACTTTACCAGAAGCAAATCCTTGATGATCATAGAATGGCTGTTTCTTTCTTGTATATAGTAAGAAATCATAGTCACCTTTCTTATTTTCGCGTATACAACAAGTAATTGCTCCAATCTTACCTTGCTTTTGACTTTGAACCTTATCTGTATCCATTCGATTAGCATATTCTTTACCAGTAAGTGTTAATGAATATGTTTTGTCGGTATTTTTTACTAAATGATTATCTTTAATAAGTTGGTTTATATGAAAAGTTAATTGGTTGTTTTCAATATTTTCGTCAAACTTTAAATCAGTAAATTTTGATTTTGGGTTAAATAATAATATTTTTAAAATTTGCATTTGAATAAAATGATTTTCCATAAGAATTTCTTTCTTAAATTTAAAATGATTATAACTTAAGTTAATTAAATGAATTTAGCTCTAAAATTAGCTAGAAACAAGTCAATTTGACTTGATCAATTTCGAATCACATTGCTAGGTAAGCATATTCAGCTACAAGGCTCTTAGAGGCGATTTTAGACTCGATATAAATTTAGATGATAAATGAGTCAATTTTCTATGCATAATTTAAGCAGCTATCACTAAAAACACTCAAAATTGGAAAAAATTAGATAGTTGAAGAGAGTATTTTTATAAAAAATTTTAAAAATATCTAGACAAAAAAATATAATGATGATTTTAAGTTAAAACTCAAGCTTTAGGATTAAAGGTAGAAAAACAAGAAAATAGTGGTAAATAAAAACAAAAATATAATAAACAAAGGCATATTGTCGGTCAATTAGGGATTCATATAGCTCGTCCTCTTCACTGGCGATTTTAGGTTTTACTGGATATAAGGGTAATTATACTCAGTAAAACTAACTGTGAAACCATAGCATAGGTTCTATGAGAGTATGAGTGTCTGGATATGTATATATTTAAATAGTATTAGCGCTTTTATTCCTTTATTACCAGTCCTTTTCTCAATTTATTAATCCTTGCGAATTCCTTGTACATTTATATATCCTATAATCCTTACAAGTTATCCACACTCCCCTAGGTTTACGTAACATTGCCATGTTACTCTACTCTACATCAATCATGGATATATAATTCAGCAAATGAAATTAGAAATATGTTTTTATTTTATTTATTTCTACGAAGTGTTTAACTATATAGCACTATCTCAAGTACCTTAGGGACATTCCCCTACTTTGTGCTAGAATCTCGACATGTTATAAAATAAATAATTATGGACGGAACAGCAGTTGAAGAACAACCAAATATAATCGTTAATGCACTCAAGCAGGAAGATATTCCCCAACTTTATAAAATACTAGAGCAAAGAGTTATTGATCAAGATACAGGAAAAGTCTTTAGAGACGAAATTCTTGATATCATTCAAAATATGGCAGGTATAAGAGATAAAGATAATAGACGTAGACAATACTTAGTCGCAAGAGATGGAGATAGGATCTTAGGTTGTATGGCTTATTCTGTACCAGATATGTCTATGTGTAAGCATTTTGGTTTTGAACATCCAGCTACTGCTGATGCAATTGAGCTACTTAATGCCTTTGTTCTTGAGCAAGAAAAAGGTGTTGGGAAGAAGCTATTTGAAGCTATATGTCAAACTGGACGAAGCCTTGGGAAAAGTTACTTGCTAGTCAATAGTGGCCCAAGGTATAGAGCAAGCTGGGGATTTTACGATAAGATGTGTGACGAATCGTATGGACTTATTGAAAATAAATATGGTGAAGGACGTCATGCTAAAACTTGGAGGATTAGTTTATAGTAATTAAAGCTCGTAGCTAGCAGCTAACTAAAGAAGAGTTCCATTAATCCCCCAACTGCTATTTATAACTAACAAAAAGGTTATAAGGGCAACTAGAACCATATACTCCACCCAAACATATCTGTTCAGGTTAGATCTAATCTCTAGCGCAATGCTTAAAAGAATATAGAAAACTACAGCAATAGATAAAATTGCATATACATAGTTTACAGGCCAAATTGAAAGTACAAAGATTGCATATAAAATTGTTTGCGTAATGCCCAGCGACCTTATAACACTCTGCTGCGCTGTTATATGTTCAAGCATTAGTATTGAAGAGAATGTTAGGTAGAAAACTGGTGGTCCAATTAAAACTAACTTCTCAAAAAAGTTAAAATTAGCCCCAAAGAATAAAATCAGAATTAAGTATGATGATATTAGTGAAAATATAAATTGTGAGGCCCTAGCAGCTTGTTCTAGAGGTATTTTCACTTCTAATGCAGTGTTTAATATATTAGTAGTTAAAAGTACAAAATAAGAGATTACATACAAAACAATCGAGAATATAAATGACAATATAAACTTATTAAACTGAAACTGCTCTGTTATCAAAAAAGATAAGGTAATTAAAACATATGGAGATATTGAAACTGCAGGATAGAAAATCAATATTCTAGACTTAAATGATTCCAGTTCAAATCCAACAATTGCATACATCCCATAGGCTAAAATTAAGGTAATAACAAAAGTTCTAAATAATATACCCAGAGTTATATTACCACCAGATTGCTGATTAGCAGTTACTGTACCTTCTCTTAAATCAATTGTCGTAGTTGTTGATGTAAAATAATCAGTAGATTTTATTTTTATTTGCTCTGGTATTGAATCAGAATCAATATCGTATTCATATTCTGTTGCAGTTCTACTTAATTCAAATTGACTATCCCCAATTTCAATAACAATTTTTTTAAGGTCAATATCTGTAGATCTACTCCATCTAAGTTTTATAGATTCTGTAGATGTAGTAACTGTAATGTTAGCTAATTCATCAGGCGGAGTAATTATATCTGTTACCCAATTGATTATTGGAGTAGTTAGTACAAAAAAGAATGCAGCAGCTAAACCTGCTACCCAAACCATCCTTAATCTTACCGGAATATTTTTGACAATCTTTATCATTTACTATTTTTTCTATTCGTTATTTTACCCTGCACCTAAAGTAAGAACAACAAAGAATTAATATCTGTGGCTATTTACAGCACTTCAAATACAAATGTGCTTGGTCTTCTTTATTGGTTATTGATAGTAATTGGTAGTTATTTATAGATGTTAATTATTAAGAAATTACAATAAATAACTATAAATTACTTTCTTACTCTTAACTTAAATAATTGCTAAAAAGTTATCCATTTATCAATTGACTATACACCTCCTCTGCTTTATCCGTTATTTGTCTACCTCTATGTGTTCTTTGAATAAATCCTTTTTTTAGTAAGAATGGTTCGTAAACTGTTTCTACAGTTTCTGGCTCTTCTGATATTGATGCTGCAAGTGTACCTAGCCCTACTGGTCTACCTTTAAAGTTATCCAAAAGACTTAAAATAATTGCCCTATCTGTTCTATTAAGCCCATATTCATCTATATCAAGTAGCGTTAATGCTTCTTTAGTAGTATCTAAATCTATAAGTTCTTTATTATTTACTGTTGCTAAATCTCTTACCCTTTTTAGAATTCTGATTGCAATTCTTGCTGTCATTCGTGCTCTTTTGGCAATCTCTGTTGAGGCTTCATGATTAATTCCAATATTCATCATTTTAGCCTTTTGCTTTACTAATTCTGTTAGCTCTTCTTCTTCATAAAAATCTAATCTAAAGTTCATTCCAAATCTATCTCTTAATGGTGCGCTTAGCATAGAAAGCTTTGTAGTTGCTCCAATTATTGTAAATTTAGGTAAATCTATTCTCAAAGTTTTTGCATTTGGACCTTTTCCAATAACAATATCAAGTACATTATCTTCCATTGCAGGGTATAGAATCTCTTCAATAGTTCTTTTGAGTCTATGAATCTCATCAATAAATAAAACTGAATATGGTTCTAAAGATGTAAGTATTGCAGCTAAATCTCCTGCTTTTTCTATGACTGATCCACTTGTTGCATGAAGAGTATATCCTAGTTCTTTGGCTATAACATATGCAAATGTAGTCTTACCAAGACCTGGAGGACCATGAAAAAGAATGTGATCCACTGCGGCATCTCTCTTTTTAGCAGATTCAATCATAATTTCTAAACTCCTCTTCTCTGCTTTTCTTCCTATCACCTCTTTAAAATTACTTGGTCTCAATGCTCCCTCGAATGCTATTTCTGTTTCATTTTTTGCATCTGGTGATGTTGCGTATTCGTCCATATTATAGTGTTGTTAGCAGCTTCTTTATTATATCTTGCTCTGAAGCATCATTTATAAATAAGTTGTCTAATTTAGCTAAGTTAGATACTACATCTCTCTCTTTATAGCCAAGGTTCTTGAGTGCTTCTTTTACATTTTCTACTTTTGAGTTATCTGGCCTTGCAAACTGTCCATCAAGGGTTGATCCATTTGGAACAGGGACCTTATCTCTTAATTCAATTATAATTTTTTCAGCGGTTTTTGCTCCTACTCCTGAAACCTTTAACCCTTTTGCATCTCCATTATAAATTGCTGAAATTACTTCGTTATAGCCTTTAGATGTAATTATATTTAGAGCAGTTTTTGCCCCAACTCCAGAAATTGAAAGTAATTTTTTAAATAAAGAAAGCTCTTCTTGGGATGGAAACCCCCATAAGGAGATATCATCTTCTCTTACATTTGTATGAATAAATAGTTCTATTTCTTGCCCTTCTGAAATTGCTCCTGTATTTACTGAATGAACTTGCCACCCTACTCCATTAGACTCAATGACAATGCTACCATCGTCAAATATTGCTTTTATTTTTCCGCTTAAAAATCCAATCATGAATTTATTATACATCATTGAGAAGTGAGATTAGAGATTTGTGACTTGAGAGCTTTGTATACTTAATTCTTAGCCGTTAGATGATCTGCGAGCGAATGAAATGAGCGTGGCAGTCCCGTTTAGTTATCCGGACACTTTAATGAGACTGCCACGTCGTTCGCTCTGCTCACTCCTCGCAGATCTATTGATGGGTTAAGTTAGAATTATATCGAGAAGTGAGTGTTCTCGATACAAAATTTGTTAAAACAAATTTCACTCGAACTGACATCATGATAGTTCTGTATGCTCACTATAGTAAAATAATTTCACTCGAAGCTCGTAACTAGCAGCTAGTGGCTGTTTATATGGCAAGTAGCAACTGCGATTGCATCTGCGACATCATCAGGTTTTGGTACTTCTGCTAGCCCATAAATCAGCTTAACCATTTTCTGAACTTGCTGTTTATCTGCTCTCCCATATCCTGTTACTGCTGTCTTAACTTGAAGGGGAGTATAGTCAAAAGTTGGCCTTCCTGAGTGCTCTGAGGCTAAAAGAATAACTCCACGAGCCTGACTTACACCAATTACTGTCTTTTGATTTTTGAAGTAAAAAAGGCTTTCTACAGCTACAACATGTGGATTATATTCTTCAATTTTTTCTGTTAGCTCTTTATAAATTACTGCTAGCCTTTCGTTTGTAGGTTGTTTTGAATCTGTTGTAATTGCCCCATACCCTATGAGCTTAGGTTTATTTGCGAACTTTGGATTTTTTTCAATAACAGACCAGCCAACTATGGCTATTCCTGTATCGATCCCCATTACTCTTGTTGGTAGTGACATTATAATTTGTAGTTAGTCCAAATATTAACCACATCTTGAGTATCTTCTAGCAGCTCTTCTAGTTTTTCTACCTTTTCTGCAACTTCTGTTGCATCAACCATTGCATCTGTTACTTTTGCTAATTCAGCTTTTTCAATATTTATATCATCTCCATACTTTTCTTTTATTTTATCGAATACACTCTTGAACTCTACTTTTTCCGTCTGAACTTTAATTAGGTTCTCTTCAGGAATTCTTGTTGTATCAATAATACCTTCTATCTCAAATAGGCTTAAGACTATGTCATCCAAATCCATCCCTTCTTTGACTGTAAATTCTATCAAGCCAATTTCCTTAAACTGCCAAGAAATTGAGCCTTCGTTTGCCATTTTAAGACCGTTTTTAGTTGCTAATGTTTTTAGTTCAGTAATTGTTCTATTCGCATTATCTGTCTCTGTATCTACTAAAAAAGCAGTTCCACCAGGACCATAAAATTCATATGTATTTTCAATTACTGCTGAATCTCCTGAAGAAGCTCCAGTCCCTCTATCTATTGCCCTTTGAATATTATCATTTGGCATTGAAGCTGCCTTTGCCTTATCAACTGCAACTCTAAGCATTGGATTAAAATTTATATCTCCACTCTCCCCTAGCTTTGCAGCAACAGTAATATCTTTTGATAATTTAGTAAAAACCGAAGCTCTTTTTTTATCTGTAACTTCTTTTGCTCTTTTGATGGTAGCCCATTTTGAATGACCTGACATATTATTTATTTAACACTAATATTAAATTTCCTGTCTTATTATAAGGATATTTTCCTATTTCTATCTTCACTTCAGACCTTAAACTTTGTTGAATTGCCTTGATCGAATTTCTGAATGTTGATAAATCATCCTCACTACTTAGGTGCAGAACAGTTTCTTTTTCATCCTCAAAATAATTACCGTATTTTACTACATTCATACCAATATTCTGGAATTCTCTTGTATATAGTGAAGCCAAACCTCTTGTACTTGAAGCATTGTATACCTCAAGCTCTGCCTGTTCAGCTACAACATCCAAATCGTCAACAAACCCTAATAAAGTCTCATCGATTATAAGATAGTTTGGCGAAAATTCTAGTGATTTTTCTGCATTTTCTTTTATTACTGCCTGTTCAACTCCAATGGCTTTATAATTTATCTGTTTATCAACCCTAAAATTAGATAAAAACTGAACTAGTTCTGGTCTGTTCATATCTGTTTTTATATACTGATAAAGCTTAGATTTATTCCATAGCAAGTTATACATTGGTATAAGTCTTGAATTTTTATAAAACAAAGACTCTTTAAACTTTGCATAATCTTCTGTATAGGATTGGGTCAAAAAGTTATCAGTGTTTCTTATTTTTTCTAGAAGATCTCTATCTAATTTTAAATAGTTAGTATCAAATACATTTGAATTTATGTATATATACCTATCAATTCTTACACCAAGTATTGCACTAATTGCATTATTTAGGGCAATCAGTGCTGGCTCATCTCCAGAATATTCATTTAGAAATGTTCTTAAAGATGTTTGGCTATACCTTTCTGAGTTGAAGTAAGGAGACAGCTCTACAAGTCTAACCGCATCATTTCCACCAACTACTAAAGTTATAGATTCAATATACTTATAAGAATCAACTTCAGATACTGTATATACTACGGTATTTATATCCTTTGACTGATAAACAATAGGAGGGATAACATCAGAATAGTATGGTTTAAAGTTGATAGTAAAATATTGGAATAGATGGATTCCTAAGATTGCTAAAAATATTAAGCCTGAAAAAATATATTTAGATTGTTTAGTGATTTTTGGAATAAAAGAAAAAATTGAAGAAAAAAAAGCTTTAAATTGATTTTTACTATTTGAGCTTTTAGTTCTTTTAGCTATTACTCCTCCCCTACTTCTACGTATAAAACGTCTATACCAATCTCCCATAAATGATTTTTCTAAAATTGATACAATTTTTTCTCTCATGATTAATTGTACCGCATTGAAGGACTAGATGTGAGCTTTATGGTTGAGGATTAAAACCTATTCTTCGTCTTCTAATATAAAGAATCCTTTAACCTCTTTAAGAGTATTTTTTATAGATTCTCTAAATTTAGATTTTGTCTTATTTTTCTTCTGTTTATTCTTTTTCTTTTGTCTATTTTGCTTTTGCTCTTTTTTTGATAACTTTTTCTCTTTGATTGATTCTTGATCTTCTGCTTCAGATGATTTTTTATCCACAACCCTGGGCTTATCTTCAGTATTTTCTAACACAATATTCTTTTTGTCAGCGTCAATTGACACCTGCATATTCAAATCTGCTCTATCTTTAGGATCAATTATTCCACCATTAATTCTAAGATCAAATGACATAACAAAGTCATTTTTCTCATTTAAAAATTTTACAATGGGAACATTAATTAAATCTTCTGATTCTATTTGTGAGTTAGGAAAATCTATCTGATCATCAGGTCTTATTATTATATAAATAATGAAGCCTGGAATATTTAATGGCAAAATTAAAAAGAAAAATAATTTAGCCATTCTGGGATTATCATATCGTTTTTTTGCATCAATATAAACCCAAATTGGAATTAAAGACCACAAAATTATTAGATACAGAAATGATATAAAAAGCACATGAAAGATGTTTATATTCTCTAATAATGTTTGCAGGCTTAAAATCATGTTTTTCTTTATAACGAAATATAATTTACCAATGAGGATTTTGTGGGTTGATTATATGATGAGATACTTTTTTGGACAAGTAGAAAAAAGTATTTAAAGTTGCATTCAAGATTGATAAACTGATTAGAGAGAATA
>JAGQLJ010000107.1 GCA_020429495.1 Candidatus Dojkabacteria bacterium | reverse complement strand
ATTCATGAAAACCTACGTCGTAAACTTTTTTATTTGGTGGTATGCCATCAAGCTATTCGATTACCTATACCTGGTTAGGTTTGTTTTTGTTTGGCTTATGATTAGAACAAGAGCACTTCCAATGCTTAAATATATAAACAAACCTCTTTATGGAGATGAATCTTTTTGGGGAAAGATTATTGGTCCAATTATTAGAGCAGTTTGGGGAGTTGGAGGATTTTTGATCACAATATTTTTCAGCCTACCTTTTATTATTTTAGTTCCAGTTGTAATTTTATTGCCATTAGCTCCGCTATTGCAGGTAATAATATTTTTGATATGAAAATTTACAGTGGAAAACAAAAAGTAGGTACATTAAACAAAAAGATAGATTTAGTTGTAGATTTTGATGATTTTTTCTATTACAAAAGTAAACGAGCTTTAATTACCCAGCTGCAAAGAACAATTGGAATCTTTTTGATAATTACAGCAGTAATATTCTTTGTTACGTATTTTTTAATATTGATCCAATTATATGATCGAATTTTACTCCTAGCTCTAATTGATGGAAGGTTTCCTGCTTACGAGCTTTTCCCAAGTTTAGGAACTGTAATTGGATTATTTGGCTGGTATTTATTGCGTGACCGAAATAGATTTGGTGAAAGACTAGAAGAGCGTAATTTGCTTCATTTGAAAAAGGATATAGGTGATGGCGAGGTAAAAGAAATAGAGATTGAGAGTTTTTTTTCAGACAATGTTTCTGCCTATTTGGAAGAAGGGTATAAAAATCATAATGAAGAGTTTATTTTTTTCTTAAGCAAAGTTTTGCTTGCTCAACCAGAGATTAAAGAAATAATCGCATCAAGACTGCCATTAGATTTAAAAAAATTAGATAAAGATTTAGTTATTGATACTGCGGATTTGACTTTTGATAATAACTTTCAAGAATGTTTTCTTGAGCTATTTCATGCTGGGATGGATGTAGATGCTGAATATATTGATGAATATGTAATGTTTGTAGCTTTTGCAAAAAAATACTGGAAGCATGCATTGGTTAGCCAATATATTAGTCCAGATTCTGTAAATGCCGTTATTGCATGGATAAGGAATAACCAAAAGATTGAAACATTCCATAGAAAGTGGTTTTGGATTTCTAAGCTTAAACCAACAGGTGCAATAAATAGATCTTATACATCGAAAGCAACTCCTACAATTGATAAATACGCAATTGATTATGTGCAAAACGTTATTGACTTTGGTTTTGTTTTTAGCCAAGGCAAAGACGAAATTATCCAGAAGATTTTAGAGCTACTTTCAAAAACTACAAAACCAAATGTCCTAATCTCTGGTGAAGCAGGAGTTGGAAAAACACATCTGGTTAAGAATATTGCGACATTGCTTGTTGCTGAAGATGTACCAATAGAGCTATACGATATGAGAATGGTTGTTATAGATGTAAATAGAATATTAACTCAAGTGACTGATATTAATCAGCTTGAAAATATTTTCTCCAAAATGCTTGATGAGTCTGCAACAGCTGGTAATTGCATTCTAGTTTTTGAAAATATTGAGTACGTATTTGAAATTAGAGAAGAGAATCGAAAAGAAATTCTAAATAGATTAATAAGTTACCTTGAGGAAAGTAATAAACCAGTAATTGCTACAGCTAATACAGCGCTGTTAAAAAAGATTATTAAGCAAAATAAATCATTCAGTTCACTTTTTGAAAATATTGATTTGATAGAACCATCAAAAGAAAACGCTATTCAAATTGTGCTAGAGCATGTTCAATTGCTAGAAGAGTTAAATGGTGTAAGAGTGGAAGAACCGGCAGTTAGAAGGGTAGTAGATTCAGCGAATAAAATTCATAGCAGCAAAGTTATGCCAGATAAGGCAATTGAGTTACTAGAAGAAACATTGAATTATGCAAAGGCACATGGACTCAAGTTTGTTGATGAAAGCGTTGTAGACCAAATGGTTAGTGGAAAGCTTGGTGTAAATATTGGAGATATTAACCAAAAAGAAAGAAAAATTTTAAATAATTTAGAAGATCTTTTGCATAAAAGAATTGTTGGTCAAAATGCTGCAGTTGAATCTGTTGCTGCAGCGCTAAAAAGAGCACGAACAGGACTAAATAGAAAAGATAAGCCAGTTGCATCTTTCTTATTTTTTGGACCAACAGGAGTTGGAAAAACAGAAATAGCAAAAGCCTTAGCAGAAGTTTATTTTGGACATGAAAACAAAATGGTAAGAGTTGATATGTCCGAATATAGCCAAGACAAAAGTATAGAAAAATTAATTGGAATTGAAAATGAAGAGGGTGAATTTCAAGGTGGTTTTTTGACTGACGCAGTTAAAAATAATCCATTTACTATTGTACTTTTTGATGAAATAGAAAAAGCTAGTCCAAAAGTACTAGATCTATTTTTACAAATTTTAGATGAAGGTGAAATAACTGATGGTGCGGGAAAGAAAGTGGATTTTACTCAGGCAATAATTATCATGACTTCCAATGCAGGTGGAAAACAAATTGCAAGCTCATTGGCAGCAGGTAGAGCATACAGAGAAGTTGTTAAAGAAGCTTACTATAACTTGCAGAATGACTTTAGAATTGAGCTTTTAAACAGGTTCGATAAGATTATTATGTTTAAACCGCTTAATCTTACTGAAATTCATCAAATTATTGAGAAATTCTTAACAAAAATTAATGAAAATCTTTCAGAACAAGGGGTGCTAATTGAATGGAATAAAGACACTGTTGATGAGCTATCAAAGCTTGGATTTGGCCCTGTTTATGGGGCAAGACAGCTATATAGAGTGGTTCAAGAAAAGATAAATGATGAAGTTGCTAGCCTAATTGCAGAAGAAAAAGTCAAAAAAGGTCAAACAATTCACTTCAAAGGATTGCAAATATCAGATATAGTATAGTAATGAAAAATATAAGAAAAAAATTGTTGTTTTCATTTACTTTAGCATTAGTAATGTTAATATCTTTGCCTGCTAAGGCTTATGCTCAAAATATTAACTATAAAATTCCCAATCCAACTAGATATAACAGTCTAGAAGATATTATTGGTGCAGCTGGATCTTTAATTAGGCCATTGTTCTTATTAACATTTGGAGCAATGCTTTTAGTTGGTGCATTCTTAGTTTTAACTTCTCAAGGAAACGAAGAAAAAATAGAAAATGGTAAAAAGACAATTATGGCAGCAATAATTGGTTTTGCAATTGCCGCTCTTGCGCCAA
>JAGQLJ010000106.1 GCA_020429495.1 Candidatus Dojkabacteria bacterium | reverse complement strand
AAAGGAAATTAAAGTCCTAATTTCTTTAAGAATTTCTCAACTCTACTTGCATCTGAGTCAGTTCTTTGAAGATATTTAACCATTCTTCTTCTTGCACCAACAAGTTTTAATAATCCTCTTCTTGAGTGATTATCTTTCTTATTAGACTTTAGGTGATCTGAAAGATAGTTAATTCTCTCAGTCATTAAAGCAATCTGCACCATAGGAGAACCTGAATCGTTCTCATGTAGTCCAAATTCCTTTACAATTTTTGCTTTTGCGTCTTTATCTTGCGCAAATCTTGACTTTTTACTTGCCATAAATTATTAATAAAATTCTTTAGTAATTATATAGGAAAAATGCTAAATCCGCAACGCCTATAGTCACTCTTTCTCTGACGAGTCAGAACTGGACTTTTCTTTTGCTTTCTTCTTTGATTTTTTAGAAAGCAATTCTTTTAAATATGTAATTATACCTGCGCTGCTTATAAGTCTAAACACTGATAGGGCAATGCCTCCCGTCTCAAAGCCTGATTTAACTGATCTTACACTAGACGCTAAAGTATCAGTAATTTCAGAAGTATCCTCAACAACTTTTGTTGACTCATCAACTAGTTTCTTTAAAGAAATTAATAATCTTGTTAAAAAGTATGTCAAAATAAGTATAGAAATACTTATTGATAACATCAGAATAGCTTTTAATAGAAAATCTTGATCCATACTATATTTTTATGTCTATTTTAGTATAGTCTGTAAGTATATATAAAACAATAATGGAAGAAAACTCTAAATCACAATTAATTTTACTTCATGGATGGGGCGGCAGCAGAAAAAGTCTTGCTGCACTCACAGATGAACTTAGTTCAAAATATTTTTGCCATATTTTAGAAATGCCTGGGCATGGATCTACTCCAGAAATGAACTTCCCATGGGAAATGGTAGATTACGCAAGTTGGTTAGAAGAATATCTTCAAGAAAATGATATTTCCTCTTATTCTCTTCTTGGACACTCCTTTGGTGGAAAGATAATTCTAGAAGCAGTTTCTAGTGGCTTGTTAAAACCAGAAGAAATAATTCTAATTGATTCTAATGGAATAAAACCAAAAAATTCTTTGAAGAAAACATTTTTTAAACTTATTGCACTTATTTATAGACCATTTAGAAATAGTATTTTAGGAGAAGCAATAAAAAAGTATATATATAAGTACATAATTAGAGAAAGTGACTATGTAAAAACTTCTGGAATGCTAAAAGAAAGTTTCAAACTATTTAATGAGCAGCACTATGACACAAAGTTGCAAAACATTTCTGTTCCTACAATAATAATATGGGGAAAGGATGATGCTGTTACTCCTCTATGGATGGGTCAGAAATTAAATAGTGGTATAGCTGGATCAAAGCTTTTTGTGATAGATGGAACACATGGTATTCCTTTGCAAAAGCCCCACGAAGTTGCAGAAATAATTTTAAATAATACAAAATGATTGAACTAATAGCATTAGTAACAATTTTTTGGACACCTGTTGTAATTGTACTTTTAAAGAAGTATTTGTGGGATGTTTATTTCTGGCAATTAAAAGAATATAGATGGGATAGATTTTGGACACATATAAGATGGGACCATAGTGAGCAAAATAGAAGTTACACAATGATAACTGCAAAGTTTATTTTATTTTCCCTAGTATCACTACTATTTACAGAACCAGTTCTTGCTTCTTTTG
>JAGQLJ010000105.1:4300-4486 GCA_020429495.1 Candidatus Dojkabacteria bacterium | reverse complement strand
AAATTATATTCTCTTAAATAAAGAGCATTGGTATTATACCAGTTTATGTCCTTATTGTGAATTCTTTATTAGTAATTTAGCTCATGATTTTCAGTGTTTTTAACCAAAAATTCGAGCACTTGTGGATTATGCCAAGAAGGGAGAATAAAATCAAGCCCTTTACGCTTTTTTCTTATAAATATTATG
>JAGQLJ010000105.1:0-4269 GCA_020429495.1 Candidatus Dojkabacteria bacterium | reverse complement strand
TTTAATGCAAGTATAAATGCTAAAAGTACTACTCACAATATAACCCAAGGTATGCTAGACTATAGGTATTTAAAACTCTAAAAGATGAAACCTCTTCGATTTCTCCTTTTTCTTTTTATAATTATTGGTGCTGTTGCAGGAGCATACTTATTATATGCACAACTTTCGTCACCTAATATCAGAATAGTTGAGAATGGATATGTTTTTAATGCTTCATATTCTAATAATATTTGGAACTATTCAATTTCAGGAGAGCTGCCCAATCCATGTTATACATATTATGTAAATGAAAATATCAATTCAAATACTGCAGATATAACCTTTGTGGTTAATAAGCCTGGTGGAGAAACTATATGTACCGAAGTAGTAGAACCTATTACATATACTTCTACCCTTAATTATAGTAAAGATGCTAAATTTAACTTTAAAGTTGTAGATGGCAATAACGACTCGATAAATAATAATTATCTTGATAATTTAAATGAGAATTTGTTTACCATTGAGAAAGAATATATTGATGAAACTGGTTGGGCATATGCTGTTAATGGCACTCTCCCTCCTTGCTACAGTGTAGTTAATTCTGAACAAGAAATACTTGAAAGCTACCCTGAACAAATCTATATTGTATTGACAATAAAAAAACCTGAAAAATCTTGCTCTGAAGATAGTCCTTTTGAATATAATGATAGTGGAATGGTCCAAGCTAGTCCAGATGCAACATTTAGAGTAAAACTTAACAATATCTTATAAGTATGAAAATCTTGAATCAAAAAAAATTATTAATATCAGTAATTTCAATATTCTTATTTATTGTAATACTATTTTTAATTGCAAAGCCCAATAGTATTAATAATGTTAAGCATTCAGTAATCAACAGTCCTGTTGGATTATCCAAGTCTGATTTATTCTTCAAAGTAGAAAATCTAAAAGAAAATTATGATTATGTCTATGAGATTGATGGGTTATTTTTTGCAGCAAAATATAACGCTAAAGGCACAATTTCTGTAAAAGGAGTTATAGATGTGCAAGATTCTGAAAATAGTATTCTTTCTGTTCTAGACAAAGAAAAAACAGTAAATAACTGGGATATTACAATTGTTAAACCATCTGAAGGTAATTGTTATGATTTTACTACTTCAACTATATCTAATGAGAATAATGAGATATTTGTTGGAATTGAATATAAAGTTTCTACTGATTCAAGCTTAGAATGTAACAATAGCGTTAAAGATTTTGTTGAAATTTTTGATTCTATAGCTGGATCAGAATCTGCAACTATTATTCCATACATTGTTAAAACTGATTCTGACAATAATGCTTATACTCTAATTGATTCAATAAATAACTTTGATGTTAGTTCAAATCAGGCTACCGTGTCTGGTAAATATGACGTTTGTTTTGATGGCACCATGTCAACTGTTAAATTAGATAAGGTAAATAAAATAGCAGTCATCTTAAAATTAGCTCAAGAAGGTAATTGTGAAAATGTTAATACAAAAGATTTTGAACTAAATACAAGCGTAGATAATTCTGGAGGATTTTCACCATATCTACTTATCAGCTTGTAATTCATTAATCGTTTTTGCTTCTAAAAGTGACCAGGGACCTACTTTAGTTCTTTTAAGTGATCTTAGCATTGCAGCGCTGCCTAGCTCTTCCCCAATGTCTCTTGCTAGCTGTCTTATATACGTACCCTTTGAACATGAGACTGTGATTTGAGCAAGTTGAAATGATCCCTCAAATTCGCTTATGTATTGCTCTACTGAATCAGAAAGTGACTCTTTATAAATTGAAAGCTGTTCTAATAGCTTATCCGAGTTGACTTGAGAAAAAGAATCTAAAGTTAATGTATGTATATTTACTACTTTGGATGGCAAGGTTACTTCTTTTTCAGAATTAGGACCTTTGAAAATAACTTGCTTGTTCTTAGTTATTTCAAAAGATTCATATTTTCTGGCTAATACCCTAAGCTTATCCCCATCTACTTTTACAGAACTAAATACTGGAACGTATTGATTGTAGTTTGGTTGAAACTTTTTTAAAGTATTGACTAAATCTTCCTTGTTAATTTCTTTTTCTGAAGATTTATCTATTGTACCTTCGATATCTGATGTATTTGTGGAAATACCAAACAGAACCTCAGCTTGGTACTCCTTATCCTTATTTAGTAGTTCGTTTGATAACTTTGTTGCTTTACCAACAAGAATAATAAGTAATCCTTCTGCAAATGGATCAAGCGTACCTGCATGTCCGACTTTTCTTGTTCCATATATCTTTCTTACTTTATCAACTACATCGTGTGACGTTTCTCCAACTTCTTTATTGACTAAAAGTATTCCACTTGGCCTCCCAAATTCATCGATCTCTATACCTGTATTTTCTAAAAATTTATTCATTAAAAATCGTTTGTAAAGTTATAAATGTATGATAACATCAACCGACTTTAAACAAGTATCACTCCAGGTTTAACTTGCGAAAAAAATTCTAAAGGAGTATATTGATCGAGTTCTACACTTTTGCTAGAATCGACGTAATTTATAGTTTAAGTATACATTGAAATGAGATATTCAACAGTTGCATCAGATAAAATCCTTCAGTTAGACGAAGAAAGAAAAAAGAAACTAATGATTGAACTCGCAAAAAGAATTAAGACTGCAAGAGATGAAGCCAGAATGTCTCAACTACAAGTAGGTGTAGCATTGGGAGTATCTGATAAAACTATAAGTGGATATGAAGCTGGAAGAATTGCCCCACCTATAGATAAGCTTATTCAATTAGCAGATTTATTTAAAAAACCTGTTACTTACTTTTTAGGATCAGATCCTAAGGAATATAAAGTAGCATCACGACTTAGAGCTGTTGAGGTTGCTCTAAGAGAAATTAGAAAGCAACTTAATGAAATTAAACTAGTTTCTCAAACTGTTGATTTAGATTCATAAAACAAATAATTTCTCTAGTGAATATCTAGCATATATCTAAATTTGCTGATATAATCTCAAGACTCAATTAAATTTTAGATTAATAAAGTGAACGCAGAAGTACTAACAAAATTTGAAAAAAGACATATTGTAGCAAGACCTGCAATAAAAATTGGTGATACTATTGAAGTAGACACAGTTATTAGAGATGGTGATAAGAAAAGAATTCAGAAATTCAAAGGTATTGTAATTGCAATCAAAGGCAAAGGAGCATCAAAAACATTCACAGTAAGAAAGATTAGTTATGGAGTTGGAGTAGAAAAAATTTTCCCAATGTACTCACCAAATGTTGAGGCAATTAAAATTATCAAAAGATCCAATGTTAAAAGATCTAAGCTTTACTTCTTGAGAGATAGAGTTGGTAAAGCAGCAACTACACTAAAACCTGGAGAAGCTGTAACACCTGAAATGAATCAAATAGAAAGTATAGAAGAAGTTGTAGAAGTGGAAAGTGAAGAAGAACCTGCTGAAGTAGTAGATCAAGTTACAGAAGATACTTCTGAATCTACAGATGAAGTAGCTGCAGAAAAAGAAGAAGCTGAAACTGAGGAAAAAGCAGAAGAAAAATAACTCTAGTATTTAGATTTTTAAAAGATCCCGAGAAATCGGGATCTTTTTTGTATGATAAAATTTAGATTGAATATATAAATTTTTATTGTTCTAATGCAAAAACTTCTCTACCTTAAACCTTCTTATGAAATAAATTTATTATCTAATAACGAAAACAAATATACTCGTGTAATTGGAATTGATGAAGTTGGCAGAGGAAGTTGGGCTGGGCCAGTTGCTGTTGGTGCTTATTATTACAATCTCAACTCTGAATTTGTACAAGGTATAAAAGATTCTAAGCAACTTACATTAAAACGAAGAGAAACTCTTTTCAGTATCCTAAAGAAGCACGAATATAAAGTGTCTTATGGTTCTGTTGATATGATTGATAAATATGGTATTGGCAAAACAATTGAAAAGCTTATTCTGCAAATTGTTAACAAAGAATCAAATGGAAATACATTATTCTTAATTGATGGAATTTTTTCACAGAATTTTGGCGACAATTCTCTTAAGATAATCAAAGGTGATACTAACTACTACTCAATTGCAGCCGCCTCAGTTTTGGCTAAGGTAACTAGAGACCATTTTATGGATAAGTTAGAAGATAAATATCAAGGTTATGGTTTTGATAAGCATAAAGGCTATGGCACAAAACAGCATATTGAGGCATTAAATAAATTAGGTATTAATAAAAAAAAAAAAAAAAGTTATAAATCTGTTTCCAAGTTGATGTAACTTG
>JAGQLJ010000104.1 GCA_020429495.1 Candidatus Dojkabacteria bacterium | reverse complement strand
GACAGGTCTCAGACCTGTCCCTACACCCTCTACTTGTACAGGCGCTCAATTTTGTGATAACTTATTACAAGGATAACTTTTATCTCTATATCAATATGAAATTTATATATCTCCCAGGAAATGGCAAAGTTAACGAAGGTGAATTGCATGCATTTGTAAGAATGTTAGAAGATCATAATCAAACTGTATATGGTCATCAATATCTTCACTGGGCAGATGAATCTTTATCTTTTGATGAGCAAAATGAGCTAGATGTTCTACATGAAGAATTTAATGATGATGAATATGTAATTTTGGGAAAATCAATTGGAACATACGTAGCAGTTAAAGTTGCGGAGCTTTTAAAAGAAAAAGTTAGGTTTATAATTTTAATGGGAATCCCTACAGGAATAGGTGAAGATAAAACCTTGCAATATTCTAAAGTGCTTTCAGAAATAGATTGTCCAATTTACGTAATTCAAAACGATAAAGATCCATATGGAGCTTTAGATGAAATGAGAAAAGTTATGGATGGAGTTGATTATAACGAAATTATTATGGAGGCAGATAATCACATATACATGTATGCTGAAGAAGTAGAAAATATTTTATTAAATGCAGGGATTTTAGAAAACGTATGAGCTCAATTTGTTTTTACTTTCATGTACATCAACCATATAGAATTCGTAAATATACTGTAAAAGATATCGGTTCTGCTAGTAACTATTTTGAAGAAGATGCTCTTGATAGAAATAATAAAGCAATCTTTAATAAAGTTGCCCAAAAATGTTACTTACCAACAAATAAACTTTTATTAAAGTTATTAAAAAGGCATCCAGAATTTAGAATTAGTTTTTCAATAACTGGGGTTTTGCTTGAACAAGCAGAGGAATTTAATCCTGAAGTTCTACAAAGTTTTAGAGATTTGATTGACACAGGTAGAGTAGAAATAATTGGAGAAACTTACTATCACTCACTTTCTTTTTTGTATTCTAAGAAAGAGTTTAATAAGCAAGTAGAACTTCACTTAGACAAAATCTCTGAATTATTTAAAGTTACACCAACAATATTTAGAAATACAGAACTAATTTATAGTGATGAATTGGGTAAACATATAGAAGAAATGGGATATAAAGGAATTTTAGCAGAAGGAGCAGACCATGTTTTAGGTTGGAGAAGTCCAAACTTTGTATATTCACTGCCAAAAGGAAATCATTTAAAACTTTTACTAAAAAACTATACACTTTCAGACGATATTGCATTTAGATTTTCAGACAAAGGATGGAAAGAACATCCACTTTCAGCTCAAAAGTTTGCACAGTGGGTTTCAAGCACAAATGGTGCTGGGCAAGTAGTAAATTTATTTATGGATTACGAAACATTTGGAGAGCATCAATGGGAAGATACAGGAATTTTTGATTTTATGGAGTATTTACCTGCTGAGTTAATGAAGCATCCAGATAATGATTTTGTTACACCAAGTGAGGCAATAACTAGGTATGATTCATTTGCAGAACTTACATTCCCGCATTATGTTTCCTGGGCAGATATTGAAAGAGATTTATCTGCATGGAGATCAAATGCAATGCAATATGATGCACTAGAAAAAATCCATGCACTTGAAGAAGATGTGCTTTCTACAGAAGACCCTAAACTAATAAGAGATTGGAGAAGATTAACTACATCAGATCATTTCTATTATATGTGTACAAAGTGGTTTAATGATGGTGATGTTCATAAATACTTTAGTCCTTACGAAAGCCCGTATGAAGCATTTATAAATTTTATGAATGTGATTCAGGATTTAAAATTGAGAGTTGAAAAATCATTAGCAAAAAAAATTGATATAAAACCAATGCCACTTGCTACTGAAATAAGACTAAATGCTTAAGCAAATAACTAATGAATATACTTGCCTTGAAATGAGATTATTGCAATATAATTTTATAGCATATAGGATATTATAGTTTAGGGGAAAGGTGTATTAAGAAAGTATGTTAAATACTAAAATTGAAAATTTTTTTATAGAAGAGTATGGGATATGTAAGTAATAGAAAAATAAAATTTAATACTACTATTATTGTTTTAGCAGTAGGTATTTTCTTTTCCATATACGCTTTCTTTTTTCGAGCAGTTTACAATGT
>JAGQLJ010000103.1 GCA_020429495.1 Candidatus Dojkabacteria bacterium | reverse complement strand
TACTGCAAAAAGCCTTGGGGTAAAAGAAAGTCATTCTGCACGCTTAACCTCATTTGCTCAGTTACTGGGACATCTTTTACCCCAAACCCCACGTACTAGTTGATTTTTTCAATTTAGTGAAGTGCTCCTTTAACCATCTCAAACTCTTTTGTAGGTTTTAGATATTCCTTAATTTCATCATAATGCGAAACTATTAACCAAATAGTTTTTTTATTTTCATTTTTGTAAATCTTTAAGGCTTCAAAAATCGACTTCCTAGATTTTGTATCTAATCCTGAATCAATCTCATCTAACATCACAACTTTAGGTTCTAGTAAAAGCATTTGTAAAATCTCAGTTTTCTTTTTTTCTCCTCCAGAGAAACCTTCATTAACATTTCTATCTAGCAATTCTTTTGGGTAATCTATTTTTTCAGCAACATTTTTTAAAACTTCTCTAAATTTAAATACTGGCAATTTTTCTTTATGATGCAAATTATAAATTAATCTTAAATACTGCTTCATGGAAACTCCAGGAAGCTCAACTGGATGTTGTGTAGCTAAGAAAATTCCTGAAAGAGATCGGTTAGTTGGTGATTCGTCAGCTATATCGTTCCCTTTAAAATCTATAACCCCGGAAATTATTTTAAATTGTGGATCACCCATTAGTGTCGATAGTAATGTGCTTTTTCCAGATCCATTAGATCCAGAAATATAAACTACTTCTCCAAAGTCTATATTTAAGGTAATATCATCGAGTATTTTGATTTGTGAATCAGCGTTTTCTACGCTAAGATTATTTATATTTAACATGAGAAATTATATCAGCATGAGTGGTATTCGAAAAACACTATCTAGGGCCAAACACTCTTTACCTGAATCAATAGAAAATAAAGTAGATTTTGGAAGAAGTAAATCAAAAAATTTTGCTAAAGAGTTTAGAGAATTTGCAATAAAAGGAAACGTAATGGATCTTGCTGTAGGTATAATAGTTGGAGCTGCATTTACTTCAATAGTTAATTCTTTAGTTAAAGATATAATTACACCAATAATTGAACAGGTAACTGGAAATGTAGACTTTACTAGTTTATATATAAACCTTTCTGGTGGTGAATACGAATCTGCAGACAAAGCAATTGAAGCAGGTGCAAATATTATTAGATATGGAGCATTTATTGATGCAGTAATTAATTTCTTAATCGTATCACTAGTTTTATTCTTAGTAATTAGATATTTCTTAGGACAAAAGAAAAAAGAAGAAAAGAAAGAACAAAGAAAGATGAAAATTTGTCCATACTGTCTTGAAGATATTCAAGAGAAAGCAACTAGATGTAAATATTGTACACAAAAGGTAGAATAGGTCATTTAGTATTGAGTACTTAGATATAAAATGGGATTTTCATACTTAGATTTATTAGAGTAATTAGGTAATTTCTAGTAATTTATGGTTATTGATTGACTGTCAATTACTTAATAACTACAAAAGTGGTAACCGGATTAAATAAGCTTCTTAATTAAACTTTAATAAATAGTTAAATTGTGTAAGGGGTTAAGTTAGTTTATAATCCCGCATCGTAAGTACAGGAGTTCTTGTACTTAATAGTATTTTTAACTATACTGTTACTACGATTTATTTATCTTTTATTTATTGAAAAAATGCCAAGTTTAAGAAAAAATAATGAACCGGCTCAAATGGGAATGTCTCCTTTGGCTGGACAGACTCAAGAGGCGCAACCAAGTGCACCCGTTGATAATAGTACAATTCATCCAGATAGATTTGATATGTCTAGATTTTCAGAAAGACAAGATGAGGAAGAAAGTTCATTGAGAATTATTATCTATGTAGTAGTAGTTATTGTTATTGGGGTAGGATTAGCTTTACTTGTTAGAAATCTTATTTCTACAGAATCAAATGCTGATACTCCAGAACCAAGTACAGATAATAGTACAATTCAACTTGGAGCGTCTGCTCCTGTGACAATTGATACAGCAACATCACCAGATCCTTCAGATGCACCTGCAAATGAAGATCTTGTAGATTCTTTAACTCTTTCAGTTGGAAACTCAAGCGCTTCAACAGATGGAGTAAGTGTAAGCTCAATGAAATATAAAAGATATACAACATACGCTCGTGTAGACTATAGTTTTGAAGGAGTAGAATCACAGGCTGATCTTCCAAAAATCGCAATAAACTATGATAATACTAGAAATTCACTAGAAATAATTTTCCCAACAAGTGTTGAAATGGTTGATGAACTAAAAGAAACAATTCCTGTTAACGATATTGTTTCAAATATAGTTTATAACGCTGACACTAATTCATTTACAATCAATGTATCTGAAGAGTTTAAATACCTAGTTGTTCCTACAACAGGAGGATTAACAATAGATATAAGAACAGTTGCTCAAATAGAACGATCTGGTGAAGATACAACAACAGATACAACTCAAGAAGACACAACAACAGGAGAACCTGATGCAATGCAAGAAGATACAACAACAGATACACAGACACCAACTCAGACAACAACTCCACCATCGGGAACAAAACTTATAAATGACTTTTCACAAGATAAACAATATGTAAGTGGAGGAGCAGCTGGTAATACTATTAATTTAAAAGAAACATTCTTTGAAGATACTGCAAGCTATTTCGAAATTGCTTGGGGAGAACCAAATGTTGTAGGAGCTGACAAAACACCATATACATCAGCAGAATTAGTAATTGAGGGTAATGTACCTTATATTGTATTAACTATCGAGAATCTAAATAATTTCCCATTTAATAAAGATGGAATTACTACAAACTTAATTCCATTTGATATGAGTGCTGCTAACTTTGTGAGAGCTGATCTTGAAAGCTTTACTAACGGTAAAGCTGTAGTAAAAGTTCAACTTAAAAATAAGGCAGAATTCAGATTAGTAAGTGCAGAAACTGTTAGTGGAAAGACTCAAGTCTTATCTCTACAAATTAAGGATTAATAAAATAAAATGAAGAGAAGAACACCATGGCTATTTTATGGAGTGATAATAATAGTCATGGTTATTCTTTTAATAAAAGCCGTTGGTGTATTTCTTTTTAGAAATTGGTCATATGGACCACTCAAATTAGCTTTCAAAAATACAACAAACTCTGAAATATATTCCAATATTGAGATTAAAGAAATTGTCAAAGTTGATGCCAATATAGATGTGGCATTGCTTAGTGAAGCAGGTTTTCTGTTTCCACCAATTCAAGAAGATCAAACCAATAGCTACACACTAGATTATTTAAATAGCAAATTTACTAAAAATTCCCAAAATATTGATATACAGGAATATAACTTTAGAAAAAACATTCTTGGAAGTGCAGACAATATAGAATCTTGGAAACAAATAATTGCTAACTACAAACCAAGTGCAGAAGAATCTAAAGATGAAATAATATATAAGTTCTCAGAGGAAGGAGCAAAAGAATTAATTACATTAGAGCTTACAACTTTCGCAAAAGAAAGATTTGGTGATTATATTGAACCAACTGAAGTC
>JAGQLJ010000102.1:2302-2771 GCA_020429495.1 Candidatus Dojkabacteria bacterium | reverse complement strand
GGTATGATTGTGGCTCCACCAAAAGCAGGTAAAACATGGTTACTAAAGGACATTGCAGCAGGAATAGCAGCAAATCACCCAGATATTCATCTAATGGTTGTACTTGTTGGCGAGCGACCAGAAGAAGTAACTGATTTACAAAGATTTGTGCAAGGAGAAGTAATCGCTGCAAACTTTGATGAACCACCTGAAAATCATACAAAAATTGCTGAAATGGCAGTAGAAAGAGCAAAAAGACTTGTTGAAAATGGTAGAGATGTTGTAATCCTTATGGACAGCATTACAAGGTTAGCAAGAGCATATAACCTAACAGCACCACCTTCAGGAAGAACACTTTCTGGAGGTTTTGATCCTGTTGCTATTTATCCGCCAAAGAAATTCTTTGGTGCAGCTAGAAACATGGAAAATGGTGGTAGCTTAACAATTATTGCTACAGCACTTGTTGATACTGGAAGTAAAATGGATGAAG
>JAGQLJ010000102.1:0-2297 GCA_020429495.1 Candidatus Dojkabacteria bacterium | reverse complement strand
TTTTTGAAGAGTTTAAGGGAACTGGAAACATGGAAGTTAAACTAGATAGAAAACTTGCAGGTAAAAGAATTTACCCATCTATTGATGTAACTTCTTCTTACACAAGAAATGAAGATAAGCTGTTATCACCAGAAGTGCTTGCTCAAACATGGAGAGTAGTAAGAATGCTTGATACTCTACAGCATGAGACAAATACTAATCCAACCGAAACATTACTAGAAAGAATTAAGAAGACTAAGAATAACGAAGAATTTTTAGCAACACTACACGAAGCAATGTAATCACTGCTTTTTGGTAGTATAATTTGAGATGTCTAATATTGGTACAAAATTTAAATTAGAAGAATCAAAGCCCACGCTACTTAAAAAATACGCAAGCGCTTTTGGTTCTTTCTATAGAAAAAATTTTGCCTATAGGATCTATTGGGGTAGAAGCTCCTTATACAGATCTTTTATTCACTTTTCAATAATCACATTAACAGTAATAGTTACTCTTGGTGGAATTAGTACCAGATTAACTGCCAACAGTAACAGATCTAATACTATTGTTGCAGATTCAATTACTTCAGGAAATGTAGATTTGCTAGAACAAGGGGGGAGTGTGCAAAGTATATTGCTTGCTACAACTACAAGTAATTTTGAAATCATTACCTATACGGTAAAAGAAGGTGATACTTACGCTAGTATTTCAGATAACTTTGGCGTAACACCAGAATCAATTAAGCTTTCAAATGCTAATACAGTTTCTTACTATGATGCAACTCCACCTGTAGGAAAACAGCTTAGAATACCAGAGCTTAATGGTGTTTTGATTGATATAAAAGAAGGTGATACTTTAGATAAAATAATGAACTACATAACCGCTGGTAACAGATTGGATATTATTGAGATTAATAATCTAAAAGAACCAGATTATGCGCTTACACCAAACTCTGTAATACTAGTGCCTGATGGATTATTTCCACCACCACCACCACCTACGCCATCTATAATTTATTCAGCACCACCGCCACCTGCACCAATACCTGCACCTAGTGAAGCTGTATTCCAAGGTGTTCAGTTTGTAGACCCACTATCTAACTGTCCAGGATATGGATATTCAAGAGGATTCTCAAGTTGGCATAATGGAGTTGATTTGCCTAAAAGAGGCGGTTGCCCAATTAGGGCTGCAGCTGCTGGAACTGTTGAGTTTGCTGGTTGGTCTAGTGGAGGAGAAGGGTTTATGGTTAGAATTAATCACGGAAATGGTGTAAAAAGTTTATACTTTCATGGTGATGGGCAAATGTGGGTTACCGCAGGTCAACAGGTATATGCTGGGCAAGATATTATGTACATGGGCTGTACAGGAAACTGTACTGGTACACACCTTCACTTCTCATTAAAATATAACGGTATATGGATCAATCCTGCTCCATATGTACCTTACGCAAGGCCTTATTAACCTTCTCTATGCTATAATCTCGCATGGAAGAGGCAGATAATACGACTGCTGTTATGTTAGCAGTCAAAAACAAACTCACGTATGAAATCTTGGAAGATCCAGATTTAAGCGGCAGAATTTGTCAATCTTATATGCAGGGAGTGTCAGATGTAGATAAAGAAAACGAAGTACGTACACTAGGAGAAATTGCTGAGATGCATATTCCTGAAAGTTTTGAAATAAATGCAACAGTTGCTAAAGAAGTATGTGCTAGAGTTGGCCAGGAAATGTATGCAAGATTAATTAAGAAAAAATTAGTTCCTTTATATCATGAAGGATTATTTTCATCTCAAGATAAACTAGATCAAATAATAAGAGAAGGGACTGAAGCATTTAATACTCAAAGGAATCTACAAATTCAAAAGAGGATGGCTGTACTAAGTGGGCAAAGAATCGCTGCAGCATCCGAAAAGGGTCGTATTGCAAATGGCAGACCAAGCTATAGTGATGAATTAAAAAATAGATTTGCAGAACTTAGACTTGAAATTAAACATCCAAATACATCAAGGTTTAGAGGTAAGCCAAACTTAGACAGAATATTAGTAATTCTAAAGGACGAATTCCCTAACGAGGCTGACAGACTAAATTCATCTAAAGTACTTAGAGATATATATAATAAAAACCCAAAATACTTTACTGAAGCTTAATATTTAATTATGCATGTGTGTAATTACTTCATTAATTGCTTTTACTAGTTTATAATTCAGTCAGTTTAATGTCCCTATAGTTTCCACCTTCGTTCCGACAAGTCGAAACTACGGCGGACAGGCAATTGGATATTATAAAACTAGGCTCCTGTAGCTCAATTGGATAGAGCA
>JAGQLJ010000101.1 GCA_020429495.1 Candidatus Dojkabacteria bacterium | reverse complement strand
AGTATCTATTCTCCATGTAACAAACTCTTTTAGAGATTCATCTCTTTTGAAAAAATACTCCTTTATTTGGTTCATAACCATTGCCGATTCGTGCCAAGCTTGTCTTAACCTTATTATTTGCAAAATAAATATATAACTTAAGAACGACAGAACTATAAAAGTTAAAGGCAAATATCTAATAATATTGTCTGGAACAATTTCTTGAATTCCAATATAACCACCATTAACTGCTGTATATAATCCAAGATAAAAGTTCATTATAGTTAGTCTATCTTGTTGTGCTTGAATGCTTGATTCTTTTGCATATTCAAATTCTAATTTTAGAAGTTCAATTGAAGTATCTATATTTTTTACTCTTTTGGTTTTTACTTCCGTTGAAACTGAAGTTAGTGATTGAAGCTTAGGTATTAAGTATTTCCAAATGAAATAGATCACTGCAGAACTAGTTGCAAATACTCCTAAAACTAAAGCTACAGTTGTTATATCTACCATGGGATTTGTAAAACTAATAATGATTATACCAGTAGAATGCAAAATACCAATAAATTACCAATCTATTGGCTCAATTTTATGCTCAATCAAATATGCATTAGCCTTGCTAAATGGCTTACTTCCAAAAAAACCTCTATCTGCAGAAAATGGCGATGGATGGGCTGATTCAATTACTAAATGTTTTGATTTATCTATAACTTCGCCTTTCTTTTGCGCATATGCTCCCCATAAAAAGAACACTAAATTTTCTGTTAATTCAGATAATCTTTTAATAGCCTCATCTGTAAATTCTTCCCAGCCTTTTTTCTGATGTGAACCTGCTTTTCCTTTTTCAACAGTTAATGTTGCATTTAAAAGTAAAACTCCTTGTTTTGCCCACCTTGTTAAGTCTGGATCTTCTGGAGGTTTAATTCCTAAATCACTTTCTAGTTCTTTATATATATTTCGCAATGATGGGGGGATTTTCTGATCTGAATTTGCAGAAAAAGCTAGTCCATTAGCAACACCGGGTGTATGATATGGATCTTGCCCTAGAATAACAACCTTAACATCATCTACTGCAGCTTCATTAAAAGCTCTAAAAATAAATTTACCTGGTGGATAGATAGTATTTGATTTATATTCAGATTTAACAAAATCAATCAACTGTTTAAAGTAATCTTTATCAAACTCATCAATCAAAAGCATTTTCCAAGAATCTTCTATCTTAATATCCACTTTTCAAGAATCTAAAATCTAAATTAGTGGGGAATATAGAGAATATTAACATATTCTTCTGAAAACTAATTGCTGAAAACCAACAACTATAGTGAATGCTCTAATCTATAGACTGATACATCATCATCGATATTATTTTTCAATATATTAAAGCCGTTTTGCATAAATGAATTTTCTAAATCTTGCTTATTATTACTTTTATTAAAAAAGAAATATTCTTGTTCCTCTTTATTTATTATTTTAAAAGACTGATCTTGACCAGAAATATTTGCGGATAAATATAGCTTTCCATTTGGCTTTAAAATTCTTTGAATTTGCTTCAGATAGTCTGATTCGGACTCAAGTGGAATCATTTCCCAAAAGCTTGAAAACACTATCAAATCAAATTGATGAAGTTTATATGTATTTTGTAAAAAATCTTTTGTTATGAAAAACCTTCTTTTTTGTTTGCCAAATTCTTTTTTTGCTTGATTAGTTATATTTTTGGAGATCTCAATTCCATAAATTTTTCTATTATTGCTTGCAAACATACTAATCAATAGAGTAGAAGTAAGTCCAAGAATCAAAACTTTAGAAACCTCTTCACTAAAATCTTCTTTAAATTCGGTCATAAATTGAACTAATTTATTTTTCTCAATATCATTATGCTTTCTAGTAATTGAGTTTATTAATTCATTTCTAGTTTTTTTCATTTTCTCAATCACATGAGCATAATCATAATTTTTAAGATCTTTATTCTTTTGCAATTCAGCTCTTACTTTTTTAAATTTCCACATAAAAAGTTTACCTTTATTGAACTCATTAATATCGGCAATACTTTCATATGTTCTGTCTAGCAAATGTCTGGGATATTGCTTTGTTAATCTCATATAAATTGCTAAATGCTCTAAATCATTTAGATCACATGCAAGCCTATATGCATAATCTTGAAACTCAAAGGCAGTACCACGATAGGATTTACCTTTTTCATCAGTTGGGGAAGTAATATCGTATCCCAACAAAATTTGTTTTGCTGTGAGTACTGTTGCCATATTAATTTATTCTATGAATTTTGATACTTAGCTGCAAGTTCTTTTGAAACTGTATCTAGCCTATATGCACTAAAAAATATCACTACAGTTTTTGAATTATCTTTAATTACCTTATCTAACTTAGATATTAGATTTTTTGTTTCTTCATGATTAACATAAACCCCTAAATCTTTAAGATAAACTACAAAGTCAGCCGCAGTTGCAAGCTCAGAATTGAATTCAGAAAGGTCTGGAATAATAAGCTCATCTATCTGACTAAATACACCTTCATATGCTTTTTTAAATTCTAATTCTTCTTTTATTCTGCTGCCGCTATTTGGCTCAAAAACTCCTACTATATAGTGTTCTGGATATTTATCTCTCAGAACCTTTATTGAATTTTTAGCTCTATTTGGTGCTACTCCAAAATCATCAATAATTACTAAATTATCTGCAACAAATAGCTGCTCTAACCTCTTTTTTACACCTCTAAAACTTTGCAGTGCATCTGCAATTTCAGTTAAATAGGCTGTTCCTTTTGGTACAATTTCAACAGGAATGCTATGTGCTGGTAAATTACAAATTAAAGTTACACTAGCTAACATATCTTCTAGCACAAACTCACCTAAAAGATCTGTTCTTGATCTAAGCACTTCCCCCTTATAGCCATCATATATAACAAATTCATTGCCATCTCTGATTAGTGACCAAACTTCGTGTGGAACATCTTTAATAGAATTTGCAACTGTATACCTTATAATGTTACACGACGCTTCTTCTAAAACTTCATCTATATTCTTATCTCCATCTCGTGCAACAATTAGGCCATCCATTGGAACAAGTTTAGCTAACTTTTTAAACTCATTAAGATAATCTTCCATGCTTGGAAAAATATCTTGATGCTCATGAACTAAGTTAGTTATAACTATATATTTAGGCTTATATTCTAAAAACTTAGCTCCATTTGCTAAATCTTTATTATGGTACTCATCTCCTTCAATAACAGACCAATTGGAGTCCGAATTATTTAGCGATTTCTCAAGCCCATTGACTTCAGCTCCAACCATATAGCTAGGATTAAATCCTAATTCGGACAAAATCATTGTTGTAATTGCCGTTGTTGTTGTTTTCCCTGCACTTCCTGTCACAACAATTGAATTGTCTTTAGCTAAATAATCTCTAAATATTTGTGAATATGGCCTTACATCTATTCCCTTATTCTTAGCAAAGAAATATTCCTTATTCTTGCTACTTAAAGATTCAACAATCATCACCAAATCTGGAACATCCGCAATATCTAAATCTTTTGATAATTTTTCTTCCCAAAATTCTTTGGTTAAATGTCTAAAATTGTATTCTGTAACATAAGGAATTTCGTTTTCTTCAATAATGTCACTTGCAGGGGGTAGAAACTGGTGATCAGAACCAGTTACAAACCAACCCATTTCTTTAAACATTAAAGCCAAATTAGCTGTTGCCTTACCACTTATACCAATTGCATGAAACCACTTTTGCATAATTTTTTGTTAACTTAAAACAGTTTACTCATAGAAAGAGTGAAAATTCAAATTATTATTGAGCTGCTTGCCGCTAGCCTTTAGCTACTAGCTTTTTTATGAAAGAAACTTAACAAGCATGTTGGAGTTTGGAGTAAAAACTGAGCCTAAGACTTACGAATAAAAGACTAAACGTGAGAAGCGAACTTTTTACCCCAAGGCTTTTTGCAGTA
>JAGQLJ010000100.1 GCA_020429495.1 Candidatus Dojkabacteria bacterium | reverse complement strand
AACTTTCCAGTATTAAAGGGATAAAGATTTACCATGGTGCAATAGACGCAACTGGAGTAATTTCTTTTTCACATGAGTCTGTCCATGCTCACGATATTGCTGGTTTTCTAGGAGACAGAGGTGTTTGTGTAAGAGCTGGTCATCACTGTACACAAATTTTACATAAGCATAGATTAAATATTCCAGCTTCAGTTAGAGTAAGTTTTGGCATTTATAATGATGAAAATGATGCTCAAAAATGCCTGAATTTAATAAGAGAAGCAATTGAAAATTATAGCTAGAATTTACTTAAGTGCCAATAACCTGTTTTTATTCCTTCGTTACAATTTTGATTTTGGCAAATAATTACATAATTTGCTCCATATGGATCTGTACCTTTGTATGCGTATCCATCATGTGCAGCAAATACTACCGTGTCACTTGGGACTCCTGCTAAATCAATTGCTGCATGAAAGTCACATTTAGTAGCTCCATTCCATGAATAACATCTATTTCCAAATCCACTTGTATAATACACTGTTCCACCTATTGGCCAATCTAGTGCATTTCCCCATCCGCATCCACCAACCGGTCCACCTGGTTTTAAGTAACCACAAGGGTCTTGCCACTGGCCATTTACAGCAACCATAAAGTGAAGATGTGGCCCTGTGCATAATCCGGTACATCCCTGGTTTCCTATTGGTCTACCAGCAGCAACCCATTCGCCTTGTACAACAGGGTTATAACTATTAAAGATTTGCTGTCTTATTGCTTCAGCTTGACTACTTTTTTGCGCTTCTTCCTGGCTAAATACTGCAATTGCTTGCTGTGTATTCGCAATTTGGCTTTGTTCCGCATTAATTCTTTCATAATATGCTGCTTTTTTTCGATCTATCTCATCTCTTTTTAACTCTAGATCATCTTGTTTAACTTGAATCGCTTCTTTTTCCTTATTCACCTCTTTCAGTTTTGTAGCAAGCTCTGCTTTCTTAACTTCAAGTTCATCTTTTAAATCCGCCAAATTTATTAGTATTTTATTTGTATCTTCTTGAATTAAGCTTATATACTGAGAATCTTTAAAGTAAGCATTAATATCTTCAGTTGTGAAGATATTTGTTTCACTCACAGATCCATCTGAGGTTAATCTAAACTTGATATAGTTATCTTCAATTCTAGCTTTTGATTCTTTTTCTAAAACAACAACATTTTGTTTGATTTCTTCAATCTCAGATTCAGTTTCTTTGATTTTTTTATCTAATAATTCAATATTTATTTCAAGCTCTCTAACTTCAAGAGCTAAAGAATCAATTTCTTTTTGAAATACTAAAACCTCACCATGAATTTGAGCAATTTGATCACTATACCCTTCAATTTTATACTGATGACTATCAATAACACCCTGAAGTTCTTGTTTCTCTTTATTAATTGCATTAATCTCAGCTTCTAAAGCCTTTAACTGCTCTTCTAAGTCATCTCCTTTTACTTTTGTTGGAGAAGATAAACCAAATCCTGAAATAAACACAAAAAGTGTTATTAGAGTAATTAGAATTTTATTTATGTTTT
>JAGQLJ010000099.1 GCA_020429495.1 Candidatus Dojkabacteria bacterium | reverse complement strand
CATGGTGAGCTTGTCGAACCATGACCCGTCAGTTATTTTATGAATCAATATTTTGTATACATACTGCTATGTTCTGATAATTCTTTCTATATTGGTGTTACTAATAATATTGATCGTAGACTATACGAACATAGTTTAAATTCTGTAGGATATGTTTCAAAAAGAAAACCATTTAAATTACTCAAATCTTTTGAGTTTAATAGTATTACGAATGCAATAGACTTTGAGAAACAAATTAAAAGATGGAGTAGTGCTAAAAAGAAAGCTCTAATTAAAGAAGATTGGGACAGGTTATCACAACTTTTCGAGAACTCATGGTTCGACAAGCTCACCATGACATGAAAAGAGAAATTCCAGAGGTTAGGCTCTTGTAAATAAGCCCTCTTGTCCTGATACATCGGGTCACCAACCCTTTATTTAAATGAGTGGGGTTAAGCAACACCTTCCTTGCCTTCATTAAATACAAAACCTGGTACAATTTCTTCCATATAATCATCACCATTTCGCTCTATAACATTTATATTTCCATCTGTAGTTGGATAAACAAGTATTCCACCATCTTTATTCAATTGCATTTTTAAACTTTCAGATACTGTAGGCATTGCAAATGAGATATGAATTCCATCATATGGAGATTGATTAGCAAGGCCCTCGTTTCCATTCCTATAAAGAAAACTAATATTATTAACATCCTTATATTTTGTTGAATTTGCTCTTGCAAGTTCCCATAGCCATTGAACACGTTCCATTGTAATAACTTTTCCACTTGGTCCTGCAACAAACCCTAAAATCATTGCAAAATATCCAGTTCCAGTACCAATATCTAAGTATGTACCTCCAGTTTTTGGCTTTAGTAATTCTGCCATTTGAGCTAGAGTAGTTGGTCTCGTAAAATTTTCTCCATGCCCAATCTCTAAATCTAAGTCTTCATAAGCCTTAGATTTATATTCCTGAGGAATAAAATCTTTTCTATCAAGATTTTGAAATGCAGCAATAATAGCAGGAGAATAGAGTGGTGGATTTTTACCTTTAGTTAGCAAATCAAAAAGATATTCTCTTGTCCACTGGAATATTGAACCTGAACCTAATTTTTTAACATCAATAATCTTCATGCTTTTATGAACTAAACGGTTCCGTTATAACGGAACCGTTTTTAATATGCTAAATTGAATATCTTTATAGTGAAACTGAAGTTTCAGCTACAGTATAACTTTGTCCGTCTTCAGTAATGACCTTTGAGTAATTATCTGCTCCTTTTTCAAATTGAACAACTGTGAATATGGCAGGTGCATCAGTTAAAGCTGTATATTCAAGTGTTGCTAAAGTTCCATCTGTCTTTACTTCTGGTAATTCATCACCTACAAATGATCCTGCAATTGATACATATGCCATTCCATTTGCATCTTTCTCAACAGGTTCTGATAAATCTGTAGTTATATATAAATCAAATAAATCTCCTTGAGTAATAGATGTTATTGATACAACATCTGGATTATACATAATAACAGCTTCTGCTGATCTTACATTCAGAGTATCTCCTTTTAGATCAACTGAAACAGTATTTAATTCTGATGAGTCTAGGCTTACTCCAAAGTTAGGTAAAACTTCTAAGTTTTCTTCTGTAAAAGATGGATCTCCATTAAATCCAAGATCTTCTCCTGGAACTCTTCTTGTATCTGTTGTATTGTTTGTATCTGGTAGAGTATCTGATTTAGAAGTTAGATTTACTGACCAGAATGCTACAGCAACAATTGTTAGCAATACTGCAACTAATAATAATAATTTTTCTGACTTAGCCATTTTATTTTTTGAATAATAACTATTGTATATAGAATAAAGTATATTTAAGGTCTTGGCAACTCAACCTCTCGCTTTATGCAAGTGCTGCCATCCTTATCAAAATTCTTTGCAAAAATTGCAAAATCTTCAATTGTTAACAAATAACTTCCGCCATCTGTGGTTAAGTCATAGTACCATGTATCAACTAGTTGTACTCCAAAATTCTTTGCAAAAGCAGCAAAATCATTTAGGTCAACTTTTCCACTAACGTCTAAATCTCCTAAGCAAACACCAACTTGTGAATGGCCAGGATTTAGTGAACCTTGTGCTGCACAAACTGCTGAGTCAACTGCTGCAAAACCACCTAGATATTCTGCTGACGGATCAACACACTGATAACATGAGCCTACCCATTCAAATGCAAACCCAACATCATATAGTGTACCTGGTCTATCTCCAGGCGCTTGATTTACGCATTTAGGTGTTGTTGCAACTTCCCAAGTTCCATTATTACATGTATATGTTCCATAGTTTCCTTCAGCTGTTGTACCTGCATTACATTGACTACCATCAGAGTATTCCCGTTCTGCTGTATCTCCAACACACTTTGCTCTACAACTTGCGCCACCTGTTGCAACTGCATCGCATTTAGCATTATCAACAACTGAGAATCCTCCAAGCTCTTCTGCACCTGGTGTTGTACATTCATAACATACATTATCTACTGCGCATAAGTGTCCTTTATCGTAAAGAGTATATGCTCCGTCACCTGCACACTGTCCTGCACATTTATTTTGCTCGCCTCGAACCCATTGTCCATTATCACAAGTGTAGACACCATATGGATATCCAGAACCACCGTTATAACATTGATCTCCATTGTTATATTGAGTAACAAATGGATCTCCTAAACATTGTGCATAACAATGACTACATGAGTTTCTTGTTGTTTCTGTAAAATTTCCATCTGCTCCACATACATAACATGTGCTATCAGAGCCAGGAACCACTGTTGGATCCCCCAAACATGCTGTCCCTACTGCATATTTATCAAGTCCAAACCCTAAACATGCTCCATCACAATAAACTGTTGTGCTTCCAACTGAAACATCTCCTGGTCTATTTTCAAAATATTGTTTTCCACCAAACACTACAGCAAATAGTGCAACAATTATCCATATTACAAGTATCATTCTTAGATCTTTTTTGCTGCCTTTTGAACTGGTGTTATCCATTTGCATAGATTCCATAGTAATTAGTTAAAGATTAATTTATAGTTAACGCAACCTCTCGTTTAGAGCAGTTAGTTGTGTCTTTTCCAAAGTTCTTTGCAAATTGTGCAAAGTCGTCTAGGTTTATAATAAATTCACTTGGATTTGGATTTACAATATCAAATTTTCTTTCATCGCCAGTTAACACTTTGTTAAATAATTTTGCAAATTGTGCAAAGTCTTGTAAATCAACTGTTTGATTCTCATTCAAATCACCTAAACATGCTCCAACTTTATCGTGTCCAGTACCCGCTGTTGGATTATTGTCAGGGTCAAATATACTAACTCCACCTCCAATTCCTTGACCTGTTTGGCAAACTGTTGATTCTCTTGTTAAAAAACCGTTTCCCGTACATTCATAACAACTAGAAGTTGTATCAACTGTTCCTCCAAAACAAGTTGTTCCAACACCATATTCTTTTAGATCAGTATCTCCTTTACAAATTCCTGTACAACTCTGATTATTTACAACAGGACATGGATCAAAGTCACATTGTCTATTTGCATTTCTTGTAACAGTTGCACCACCAGGACAAGTTTTAACTTCATTTGTACATGTGTCTCCTGGATTTTGAACATCACTACCAGTTAGTGTTGGACAAGCTGCAGAATCAACTAGTGTAAATCCACCAACTAAAGTACCATTTATGCTTGTTTTTTCGCCTGGATTTGTACATTGATAACAACTACTCAACCAAGTAATTGTTTCACCTAAATCGTATAGTGTTCCTTCTGATTCACATTTTTGAGTTACATTTTCTTTTGTAAATACACCAGTGCCGGCTCCGTTATTTACGCATTTATATGTTCCATAATATTGGGAAGATACTTTTAGTGTTGTATGGCAAATTTCACCTACTGCATAATTTCTTGGAGCACCCCCATCAACAATATCGTTTATACATGTATCTTGAGTTTCAGGAGTACAGTAAACTGCAATAGGTCTATCTGGTGAGTTTGGATCAGTATATGTTGGAACTTGTGCTCTTACTGAATCACATTTTGAATTACCTATTTCGTAATAATTCATTCCACCGTATTCTCCATGTCCTTTAATTTTAGGGTCTTCACATACCCAACAATAATTATCTGTTCTAGGATCTAAACATGTATATCCCTGATCGTATAATGATCCTGCCTTATCACCTCTACATTGCCCAAAACACTTTGCTTGAGTTGAATATTCCCAAAGTCCATTATTACATGAAAGAATTGCTGCTTGGCCTGTTCCTGTTGATACACCCGTTTCAACTGCAGAATCATTTGTTACTGCACATTGTTCACCTTGTGAATACTCTGTTATTGCTGAATCTCCAACGCATTGACCATAACAAATATTACATGCTGAAACGCTATCTTGTGGAGCGAAGTTATTATCACCAATACATTTATAGCAAGTATTAGTATATTGATCTTTTGCACCTCCTGAAGCGCTACCTCGACATAAAGTTCCAATAGCATAATCTGTTGACGTTCCAAGGTAAACACACCCACCTGTACAGTTATACGCATTATCAGCCACTGATACATCATTTGAACCATTTTGATTTGAAAGATACTTAAAACCACCAACCAATGAGAGTATAAATGCTACTAGTATCCAAACTAGTAATAGAGTTTTTTGTTTAGTCATGACTTTTATATAAGTATATTGATTCTATTCAATTTAATATATGTTGGGCCAGATTTCAATAAGATAGTTGTGATAATTGACTTCTAAAGTATTTTTATTATTTGCGTTTGAGTTGGATAGCTTGGTCCATAGACTGTTACCACTTTTGAATATTGAGATCCACCTTGTTTTCCTTCACTCTCGCCAAAAAGTTTTATCGCAGTCTCTCCTTCAGCAATTCTTTTTATAGTTATTTGAGAAAAAGTACCAGATTTTTTAGAACTTGTTTTGGTTAAAGCTCCAGATAAAGTCATTAATCCTTGTGCTGAATCTACTGAATTACCAATATAAAAATCAAAGAGTGTTGATTCTGTTTGATTTACAACTTCTATAACGCTAGAGTCATATTGAATTACTGACTTTGCAGAAATAATATCTTCTACAGATCCATCTAATTTCAAAGAAATTACTTGCTCCTCATTTAAAGGTAGTATTAATTGTTCTTGATCAAACTTTAAATTAAAATTCGCCAAAGTATCAACACTTGGTAAATTACTTCCAGTGCTAGGCAATGCATCTGCTTTAGTTACAGATAGAAAATAGTAGAGCCAGATAGATATAGCAACAAATGTGGTAAATATGCAAACTATTACTAATCTTTTAGTTATACTGTCAAATTGTAGCTTTTTACTATCTTTCTTCATTAATTATGCAATTGAATGTCAGCTAATCTGAACACACTACATTTCCCAGGGCCTGCAGCAGAAAATTCTTCAAAGTTTTTTTCAAAAATTAAATAGTCTTTTACATCCCAATAATTTGTATCTTGTGTATCTAAATTTAATGCTAATGATTCACCAGTTAATAAAATTGAGTCTGCTGTAGAAGGTGAAAAACCTGTATTTTTTATAAAGAAACTTAAATCTTCAACATCAACAATTCCATCATTTGTAAAATCACCAAGACAAGCACCAGCTTTAGAATGTGCCAATAATGAATTATATTCTGAGTCAGATACACTAATATCTATTAGGGAAGAGTCATTTGAAAATACTAAAACTATTCCAAGAAGCATAAGTAAAACTGTTGAAAAAAGCCATATTTGAAGTATTCTATTTATTTTTGCTTGATTTTTATCCATCTACAATAAAGTTAATGGATAATGAGCAGAAAATCAATATTTAGTTATCTATTTTATGATTCCACCACCAAGACAAATTTTTCCATCAAACACCACAAGACTTTGACCAGATGCAACAGCTCGTTGTGGCTTATCAAAAATAAATTTTTTATTCTCTATATCAATCTTACCTGATCTAGGCTTTTGCCTATATCTAATAACCGCTGTTAAGTCTTCTTTAGTTGGCTGGTTGCCAATCCAATGCCAATTTTCAATATTTACTTCAGACTGAAGTAGAGAAGAGTGATTCTCTCCATGACACACATACATAATATTTTGATCTATATCTTTGTTGCAATAATAATAAGCTTCTTTTTGATTAGGAATTCTTGCTCTTTGGCCAATTGTATAAAAATATATGCCTTCATGTTCGCCAACAACTTCTTTTGTATCAATATCAACTATCTTTCCTGGTTTTTTAGGAATATTTGCCATCAAAAACTTGAGAACATCAATTTCACCAATAAAACATATTCCTTGGCTATCTGGTTTATTTTTATTTGGAAGTCCAAATTTATCTGCAAGTTTTCTTACTTCAGATTTATTTAAATGTCCAACAGGAAAAAGCGTTTTAGATAATTGTTCTTGATTAATAGAGTACAAAAAGTAAACCTGATTTTTATTTGGATCTTCGCCTTCAATCAGTTTATATAAACCGTTTCTTTCTTCTACTTGCGCATAATGTCCTGTAGCTATTAAATCTGCTCCCTCTATCAATGCTTTTTCCAGAAATAGCTTAAACTTAATTTCTTTATTACACATTACATCAGGATTTGGAGTTCGTCCTTTTGCATATTCATCAAAAAAGTACTCAACAACTTTTTCTCTGTATTGTTTTTCAAAATTAAATGATCTAAAAGGAATATTTAAATGCTTACAAACTGCCTCTGCATCAGCTTGATCTTCTTCCCATGGGCAATCTGCTTGTATACCAAAGTCATCTCCAGACCAGTTTTTCATGTAAACTCCAGTCACGTCATAACCTTGTTCTTTTAAAAGTGCTGCAGAAACGGCAGAATCAACTCCACCAGACAGAGCTACAAATATTTTTGTGTTTGAATTATCTTTTTCTACTTGCATATATAATTATACTATATTATTATCGCTCTGTAATTCGATTTTAATGTGGAAGATCCAAATAAAGATAACAATGATGATATGCTCGGCGACTTAGATTCAGCTGGTTCTGCTGAGTATGGAATACCTTTTTTAGATGCGATTTCAACAAATGCTTTAAATGCAATACATATAGCAATATCTAGGGTGGATTGTCCTCCAAAAATTTCTAGAACATCCAAAATAGATCCAAATAATATTGAGATATTAGAAATTACTGAAAAGGACATTAGAAAAGATTTCAGTTGGGCAAAATATCAAGTATCCATACCTTTTAGATTAGAATTCATTCACAAAGGTTTAGGAAGTATAAATAGTACTAGATTCGAAGAATCCTTTGAAGATTTAGTTAAAGTGCATTATATGTCATTAGAAAACTATTTTGCAGAGATATTTAAACAAACTGGACAAGCATTTATGATGAACGAAAAGTATGTTATTCAGAAAAAGTTAGAGGGTGTTAGTAAATCAAGAACTCTTCTTGGGATTATAGAAGCTAGATTAGTTATTAACATTGCTGATTTTAACTAGAATGGAGACACTAATTCAAACTGAAAATCCAACTATTCCTGCAGCTATACTTTTACCTGCATTCGGTTATGCATCAGATATAAATAGTGTTTCAAAAAATCTAAACCATCAAACTATTTTGCAATTAGGTGATGAGTGCACAGAGTTAACAAATATGAATAATTTTACTCATCTTAAAGATATTCCAAAACAAGGTGAATACGATTTAGTATTAAGTTATTTTGATGTTGGATATAAAGATAGCTCTATTATGCAGCTAAGAAGCCGTATAGAGTCTTTGTCAGAAAGGTTAAATTCTACTGGTAAAGCCAGACTAGTTGTTAGAGGGGTAATTCCTAGAGGACAACATTTATTGAGCCAAAGAACAGAACTTGATAGCTATATTCAAAGTAACAACATAATGGTTACAAATTTTGATAATAGACCTATTCCTTTTGATATTAATAGGATTGCTGCTGAAAGTAATTTAAAAATTACTTATAAATCTGGAGTTAGTTATAAGCAAGCAAGAACAATTTTAAAGGGAAGTTATGACTTTGACACTTATGCAGTTTGTATAACTTTAATGCATAATATGCCTGAAGCTTAGTTCTTTTTCAAATCCTCAATCAAATCCCTAACCTCCGCAGCTTTTTCAAACTCCATCATGTCTGCATAAACACTCATTCTAAACTCAAGTTCCTTTAAGAACTTTCTTTTATTATTTTTAGTTAGTGCCTTAAATCCTTCTGCTTGTTTCTTTATATCTTGAATATCTTTTGCACTGTTTATGTCATCTTCCTCTTCTTCTACAGATAATCTTTCTAATTGATCTTTAATTGCTTTTTTAATACTTGTTGGAGTAATTCCATGCTCTTCATTATATTTTTCTTGAATTTCTCTTCTTCTTCTTGTTTCATCTATTGCTCGCTGCATTGATTCTGTAATTTTGTCGCAATACATAATAACCCTTCCATTTACATGTCTTGCTGCTCGTCCAATAGTTTGAATCAAACTTGTATCTGACCTTAAGAATCCTTCTTTATCTGCGTCAATAATTGCAACTGTTGAAACTTCTGGTAAATCCAATCCTTCCCTTAATAAATTAATTCCTACAACAACATCATAAAGTCCTTTTCTTAAATCTCTTAGTATTTCAACTCTTTCAACTGTATCAATATCTGAATGCAAATATTTTGATTTAATATTTTTTTCTAAAAGATAATCTGAAAGTTCTTCTGCCATTCTTTTAGTTAGAGTAGTTACTAAAGTTCTTTCACCTTTTTCTATATTTACTTTTATTTCATTTAATAAATCAGGAATCTGAGGATTATCCCAACTACTAGCAGAGTAGAGAGGCATATCTTGATAGCCGTATTTTTCTACATAAGTCTTTAAATTTTCAAACGTTTCTGGAAGTGAAGGTCTAACTTCAACAATTGGATCTAGCAAGCCCGTAGGTCTAATAATCTGATAGACTATTCCTTCATAATCTTTTGGTAGTTCTGCCATGGAGTAATTATAGCAGCAGTTAACTATGTGAGGCTAATTCATTGATATAATAGCAATTAGCTGTAATTTGTAGTTATTGATAGTTATTAAGTTGTCTTGCTAATAATTACTATCAATAACCATTAATAACATTAAAAGACATTTTGTATTAGCCTAGTTCATGT
>JAGQLJ010000098.1 GCA_020429495.1 Candidatus Dojkabacteria bacterium | reverse complement strand
AAGGCTAATTTAGAACATCAAGAAAAGTTTGAAGCAGATAAAGCCGATAAAATTAGTAAAATAGTTGCCGAAGGCTCTGAAATATCAGCTTTAGACGTTTGGTTAAATCGCATTTGCATTGTAGGATACAAATTAGATGGAAAATTAATTCAATTACATGAAGCAAAAATGAATGAACAGCAAATGTTGTCGAGATTTGTATCAGATGCAAGTGGGAAAACCATTGTGACTGCAAATGGAAAAACATTTGATATGATTTGTATTCAGATTCACTGCGCTAAATATGGCATTCATTTGGGAGCAGTAAATAGACACATAGATATTCTTGATGCTTTTGGCAAAGTTTGGGGATTTAAAAAAGAAGTAGCCAGCTTAGATAAATTAAGTGTAGCTCTTGGAATTGAACCAAACAAATATCAAGATGTAAATCCAGCAGAAATAGGATCAATATTCAGAAATTACAGCTCTGGAATTAATAGAACAGAAGAATCTGTAAATGAAATTAAAAAGATTTTGGCTTATAATGCAGAAGATATTAGACAAACAGAAGAATGTTATTATAAGTTAAATGCTGTAGGATTAATTTAGGAGAAGATATGTCAGAAGAAAACAATAATTTAGCATTACTTGAATCAAAAACAAATGAGCTTGAAAGATTGTTCCAAGAATCGGATGGAATAAAGGCTTTCAAAAAAGCATGGAATGCTAAATATAAGGATGCGGAAGGCGTTAAAACTAAACATAAGAAAAAACGAAGGGAAATAGGTTCTGGCAAATATGAAGATTATCTTGAAGAACAATTCATGCGTCAACTGCTTAATGAGCACTTTCCGGGATGGAGCTTATATACAAGTAGTCACCCGATTGTAATTGGCGATAGGCTTGTATTGTTTCTTGGAGAATTAGAGATAATCGACATAGAAAAATTTAGATTTCTAACAGCTAATGGAATACCACCAGAATGTGCCAGCTACACAAGAAGGTTTCCTGCGGCAGGTGGCGGTATGTTTCACTTTAGTAAAGCTACTGGAAATTGCATACATGAATCAAACCCTCACAAAAAAGCTGTAACAGAGGGATTAAAATATGCGATTAACAGATTAACTGGATTAGGAAACGATACGTATCGCAAAGAAGAACTTAGTGTCGGTCTTAAAACAGATGAAATTATTGATTTAGTTTCGTTTGTAAAAAATAGTAAAATGACAGAAGCTAATAAAATTCTTGCTACAAAGAAGATATTTGAAGATATATCGTCTGATATTGTAGAAGAATTTAAAAATTATATTAGACAAAAAGAAAAAGAAGATGAAGAAGAAAGAGAAAAAGGGAAAAAAGAAGAAAAAGAAGAAGGAGAAGAAGAGAAATGAGTATAGCACAAGATATGTATGACGGAGATTGCTGCACGTGGTGTAATGTTTATTTTACAAAAAGACATGGATTTCCAGTTGCCTGTGATAGATGCTGGAAAGAAGCAATCGAAGAATTTGGAAGTGAAGAAGAAGTAATAAAAGAAACGGGAGTCCACAAACATAATCATCCTGAATTAAGTCCAGAAGATGAAATAGAATAATAAGGAAAAAAAATGAAACTAACAAATAAACGCGTAGATATAGATAGTCTTTATGAAATCATAACACTTGGAAAAGGTGATGCTCACTTCGATGCAAGAAAACAAATGAAGGGAACAATTGTTTCATTTGTAAAAGAAAAATATTGCATAGCATATGATTCTCCGGGATGGTATAGAGCATGGTTTAAAATTATAGCACTCGGAAAAAATGATTCTTATAATAATGCTGGAGAATTAAGATGTTTTGGTGAGGTAAGGCTTAAGAAATTAAGTAATGAGTAACAAATAAAATAATACTTGACTTTAAAGAGATTTTAGAATATATTATAGAATCTTTTAATTTAATCTATGGGGATAGCTAACCCCTAAAAATTCAATCATTT
>JAGQLJ010000097.1 GCA_020429495.1 Candidatus Dojkabacteria bacterium | reverse complement strand
TTTTTAATCAATTTTTGCAAATAATACTCCAGACTCTTTTTTTATTAGCATATCTAAAGCCCTGTTTGCACTTTCAGGAATAATGTAGCTATATTGTTCAGCGACATTTTTAATTAAGTATGCCAGGTTAGAAAGAATTTGTTCTCTTTCTTTTTCTGTTTTTTCTTTAGACCATGGTTGGTGTTCAGAGATATATTCATTACCAAAAGAGGCTAGTTCAATAATTTTTTGAACTGCACTTTGAAGCTCAAATTTTTCAAGTAAGCTTTCAATTTCACTAACAAAACCATCCACCTTAGATTTAAATTCTGAATCTATATTATTTGAATCAGAATAATCTATTCCATACTTATTTGAAAGAACTATTACTCTGTTTAGTAGATTTCCAAAATTATCTGCTAAATGAGCATTGTATAAATTTTTTAAGTCTTCTTCTTTGTAGGGACTATCCGCAAACGTACTGATTCCCGCAATAAGATAGAATCTAACTGCTTCTGTTCCATACTTTTCTTGCTGTTCAAAAGGCGAAACACCATTTCCTTTTGTTTTACTCATCTTTGTTCCATCAGCGGCTAATACCATTCCATGATTCAATAGCTTTCTAGTATGAGCTACACCAAACGATGCTAACATTCCTTGCCAAACTCCTCCTTGGAATCTTAAATTGTCTGGTCCAAAAAATTGTACTCCTGGCCACCAATTATCTATACCTGCATCTTTATCAAACCCTTCACGTGCAAATTCTGTTGGATCTTTTAGTACATTTATATAGTCAGTTAGAGCATCAAACCAAACATACATTACCTGAGTTGGATCGCTAGGAACTTCAATTCCCCAAGGTAATTTTTCTTTAACTCTAGAAATTGAAATATCTTCCATTGCTGAAATCCAATTTTTAAGCTCTGCTTTCTTATGATCAGGTTTTAGTATTTCGCCACTATCAAGCCATTTTAATAAATCGTCTCTATATTTTGATAGTTTAAAGAAATAATTTTCTTCAGAAACTACAATTGGTTCTACTCCATGATCTGGGCATTTTCCATCAACAAGTTGTTTTTCGGTTTTAAACTCTTCACAACCAACACAATACAAGCCTGTATATTCTTTTTTATAGATGTCTCCATTAGCTTCACTTCTAAGCCACCATTCCTGAGCCAATTTATGATGAGATGGATCACTAGTTCTATAGAATGTATCGTAGCTAATCAGAAAAAGATCGCAAAATTCTTTCCAGTTTTTTGAATACTCATCAACATATTCTTGAGGTGTTACTCCTTTTTCTTTTGCCTTTTGATACATTTTTAAGCCATGCTCATCAGCCCCAAGATTAAACCATACGTTCTCTTCTCCTAACTTTTTTCTTTTAAATCTTGCAACAACATCCGCTTGAACAAATTCAAGTGTATGTCCAATATGTGGGTTAGCATTTACATATGGTAATGTTGTTGTCTGATAATATTTTTCGTTATTCATTTTTTATTTAATTAATATGTAATTTTAGCAAATCTATAATATTAACCCTACTGAAAGTCATCTATATGACTTAACTTTAAAGCTAATGTCCATAAATCTCTTTCCTTGTCCGTCGTAGCTTTAGCGTAGACAGATCAAAAAACCCCGACAATTCGGGGCTTTTATATTTTAAATTTAGACAATACAATAACCCCTAGCTTATATTAGGTGTCATCATCATATTGAATACTGTATTGTTCATAAAGAAATTATACCATATATAATAAAGTCGACTTACTGTATAATTTTATATATTTAACTAATATCTTATGAATAAAAAGAATGTATTACTTGTAACTTTTACGTTAACAATAATTACAGTATTAGTATTGTTAGTTTCCTTTAAAAACAATAGCCAGAATGAATTTATTGATAACTATAGTCAAATAGATGATAAGGATTATCTAAATGATGATACTTATTACTCAGAACTACCTGTAGAAGATTTAAGTCAAGATGAAATCAATGGATTATTACAAATGAGAGAAGAGGAAAAACTTGCACATGATGTATACACAAAATTATACGAAATGTGGGGACAAAAAATATTTAGTAATATTTCTGATAGTGAGCAAACTCACACAGATTTAGTAGCAACATTACTTGATAAATATAACGTTGAAGATCCTGTTAAAACAGCAGAAATTGGTGTGTTTACAAATGATGAAATATCAAAACTTTATAACGAACTAATTGAATTAGGACAAGATTCACTAATGGATGCGCTAAAAGTTGGAGCAACAGTTGAAGATTTAGATATTTATGATTTAGCCAATTTAATGGAGAAAACTGATAATGAGGATATTTTAGCTGCATATCAAAATCTCACAAAAGGATCTAGAAATCATTTAAGATCATTTACACGTTTAATTAATAGAAATGGTGGTATATATAGCCCACAATATATATCAACAGATCTATACAATGAGATTATAACAAGCCCTTCAGAGAATGGAGTCTTATATGATAGCAGTGGAAACCAAAGATAACTAAATCATTCAACCTAGAGCTAGTATTGTATACTTATCTGTTGCTGAGTTAGCTCAATTGGTAGAGCAACGGTATCGTAAATCGTAGGTTATGAGTTCGATTCTCATACTCAGCTTTTAGTGGTAATCTGAAGTATATTAAGATTAGCGTATGAGCACTAAATATCATATTGACTTTGATGAATCTAAAGATATAGAAATCTTCTACGACTTTTACGGCATTCAAATAATGCGACATAATACAACAGACCCTGAGCGATTTTTGAGCGAAGGTATAAAGTTTGATAATGAGATAGCTAAAAGACTTGACAATAAAAAAAGATGCAAAGTAATTTATATTGCAGACAAAACTCCATGGCTTAATACACTTATTGGATATATTCGTCATCCAATTGAAGGTGCTATTACTGGAATCTATGGGATTATTTTGCCTGAAGACCCATCAGCAGTTTTAAAGTTTGTAAAAACTATGTCTTTTACTTTACCAATGTCCACAAATAAAGGTAAATATATTGTACGAATATTTAGTCATAAATATAGAAATGATTTTACTGAAGTATCTGAGTGGATGGATGAGATAGTTAAAAAACTAGATAATAATGAACCGGTACCAATAGTAAAGCTCCCAGATAGTTCAGAAACTTAGTAAGCAAATCTTTCATAGTTATCATCCTCTTCTTCAAGCACAACTTTAACCACAGCTTCTTTCTCTTGTGTAGGTAAAACAATCTGTCTTTGAGATCTTTGTCTATTTTTTCGCTCTTTAAGAACAAATACACTAGTAAAAATAACTATGATTAAAGCCATTGCAATAGCAAACGCAGTAATTAGTTGGTCTGCAGTGTCTGCAGAGCTAGTATTAATTCCAAAATAAACAGCAACTGAACAAATTGCTGAAATCAGGGCTACTTCAATTAATAGAACGGTTTTTCTTGAGTATCCAGCAGCCATCAGTCGATGATGCAAATGATTTGTATCACTAATAGATAAAAGTTTAAGTGGATTTTTCTTTACTTCAGGATGAGTCTGCATTCTTCCCCAAATTACAATTAGAGCATCAATAACTGGTAGCGCAAGTATTATAATTGTAATAGTCCACCTTGTATCTCCTAAAAGAGCAAATACAGCAATCATGTAACCGTTTAAGTAATCTCCAATTCCACCAGGAATAATATGTGAAGGATAATAATTATATGGAAGTAGTCCAAGATTTGCACCGATATGGATAGAGATTAAAATAGCTAAAGGAATATTTGATGTACTTAAAGCAAATAAAAGCATTGTGAATGCAATTATACTTGTAAAAGAAATATTTAGCCCATCAACTCCACCAACCCAGTTTATAAAGTTAATAATTGTCACAACCCAAAGAATTGTAAGAATATGGCTTGGAAATACAAATAGGTATTCAAAAGAACCAAAATCAAAAAATCTTTGATAAGTGTTCAAATCAATACTTTGACCTAAAATATTTATTGTATCTGGAATTGCAATTCCAAAATATATAATTACAACTGCTGCTAAAGCATGTCCAAGCAATTGATAGAATCCTGAAATTTCATATTTATCATCTAAAAATCCAACAACGCCTATAACCAAAATTCCCAAAATAATTCCTGCTGGTCTTATAAATACTTCAGAATTTAGTGCAAATTGTGGATTAGCAATAATAACTGTAATAAAAACAGCAATTAAAACAGCAAGTCCTCCTAACTTTGGCTTTATTCCTTCATTTATCCTAGATGCTCTTGATCTGTCATTTAATTTTCGCATTTTAGCCGGAAGATCAATTGCCTGAATTGAATATGCTAGTTTCCCTACCCAAGGTACGGCTAAGAACGAAATAATAAAGCTTAAAAATCCTGCCGCTATAATATTTGATAAGTTTTGTATTACAATTTCATTGCTAAGAAAGTTCATTAAGCCTGATTTAAACTATAAATTTGTGTTATTCCTATTAATAAAAATGTATTTAATAATGTCATTAGCCAAGATATTACAATTGCTAATCTTCTATCTGTTTTAAAAATAACTTTTAAAAATCTATATTGTAGTAAATATAAGCATATTAAAATGATTGGAATAATAAAAACTGGAATTACTTTATTTTCTGGACTCCATGTTTGTTCAACTGGGTTATAAAACAACTGTAATTTAGGGGGTAATTTACCAAAAACAATTATTCCTCCAAATAATAGGAGTGATAAATTAAATGCAAAAGAAACTATCATAAATGGTATTCCAGGGTTTTTCCAAAATTGAGCAACTTCTACATAGTCTAATCTTCTTTTGACTTGTCCTCTAATAGATGAAAAGTATTGTGTCATCTTCTTAGATCATGGTTCATCAGGAAATTTTAGCTGTTCTTTTGGAACTTGAACCTGTTCCATGTCCTCTTCAATTTCTCTTCTTGATGACGTAATCTTTGAAAAGTCTCTAGGTGCCGGATTTATTAGTGGATGTGCTCGATTCATTAAGAATTTATGATATAATTGTTATAAAT
>JAGQLJ010000096.1 GCA_020429495.1 Candidatus Dojkabacteria bacterium | reverse complement strand
CTGAACAGGAAGTAAAAAAGGATGGGAAAGTTCTTAAGCTTGTGTATGTTCTAAAAGAAGGAAAAGAAGACGATAGATAATAATTACGAATTACGAATTACGAATTACGAATTACGAATTACGAATTACGAATTAAAAAATTATAAGTAATAGGTTAATAATCACAAATAAAATATTCAATTTCTAACTCTTATCTACCTTCATTAAGATTTGGTTAGTATTTAGAAATTAGAATTTTAAATTTTAAGATTCAATTTTGATTTTTGACTTTTTACTTTTGACTTTCTTTTGTGACTTTTTCTATAAACTTCAGTCTTATATAGTAAGCACACCTTGAGGTTACTTTATTTTACGCGTAAAGTTAGTGTAGTTAATGTTATTTATGAACAACAAAGATTTGCTAACAAAAAGTTATAGCGACTATGCAGCTGAGATTTTTAGATTCTGCATGTTTAAGCTAAATAATAGAGAAGAAGCTGAAGATATTACTTCAGAAGCCTTTATTAGATTGCACGAACAAAATATTGCAGAAATTAATAATGTTAGAGCATGGCTCTATAAAGTGTCTAGAAATTTAATTTATGACGAATTTATTAGACCAACAACAAAAAATCTTGTCGAATTTACTGACATGAACAAGAACGAAGAAACAATAAACAATTCATTAAAATCTTTAGAGAAAGAAGCAATAGACTCTGAAACTATTGAAGTGGTAAAAGTTGAGCTTCAAAATCTTGATGATTTTACAGCAGATATTATCTCAATGAGAATTTGGGGTGATATGCAGTTTAGTGAAATTGCAGAAGCAATGGATCTAAAAGAAAGTGCTGTAAAAATGAGATTCTATAGAGGTGTAGATGAATTAAAAGATAATATTAATAAGAAAGGATCTAAGATTAAGGCTATTACAGTTCCAATACTGCTAGCAGGAATTTTAGGAATTTCTACTCAACCAGCCTATGCTTTTACAGCAGCAAGCTCTGCAGCTGTTGCAACAGCAGTTGGTTCTACTTTAGGTTTTACTTTAAATACAATGATAAATACAAAAATCGCAGGTACTGCAACAACAGCAGGAACTGGAATACTTGCAACTACCGCAGCCAAGCTTATTGCTGGTAGTGCAGTGTTAGTAGCAGGAGCAGGTGTTGGTATTGGAGCTGTTGCAATACAGTCAAATGTTCCAGATCAACCACAAAATGAAATAGTTAATCAAGATAATACTAAATCAAATACAGATACTGGTGTAGTTGTTTCATCTACAGATGCATATGTTGCGATACAAAACATCTTTGATGTTTTAGGTCTACCAACTCATTATGGTGATCCAACTCCAGATAACGCACCTAAGATTTCGTTAGATTTAGATACAGCCAAAGCTAAATTTAGTGCAGATGAACTATCTTCTAAAATTGGTGAACTAAATCAAATGACAAGTGATTACTTAATAGAATTTAGTTGGACACAAACAAATAGAGAAGTAGTTGGTAATGCAAGTATATACACAACATATACTAAAGGTAACCAAACTATTGAAGAATATGTTTATGCATCAGCAGGTTCACCTTATCATTCTTTTACATTTAGAGATGCATTGCCAACAAACGATTCTATAGATCAATCTGTATCAAGTAAAGATGAATTAATTGCAGATTTCAATACTCTTGGTACTTGGACAATAGAAGAAGATAAGATTATCCGAGATACAGTAATTAATGGGGTTGATGTTAAAGGTATATTTAATGATAATTCATTCCCTAAATGTACTAACGGACAAACTTTCTCAACAAATGTGGGAGTTCAAATGAAAAGCTCAGAAGTTACAACTTTAAGTGTAACTAACTACCTTGAAGCTCAAGGGTACACAAAATGTTTTACTGAAACATTCAACAGAGCTGGAAATATAATGTTTGAAAAAGCTGGACAAGTAATTTATTTATCTTATTCAGCAGGAGGTTCAGCAGTAACTGAAAGCACTCCATCAGTAGAAATTATATTTAGCTACTAATAACTAAATTAATCTAAAAAGAAGATCCTATATAGGATCTTCTTTTTTGCTTTCTTCTGCCTTTTTCTGCATACTATAGAAAATTGTCCCTTTTAGCATACTTTTTTGTCTTATTAGCAATGGAACAAAACAAATTGATAGAAAAAATCTACAAAGACCATGCAGACGAGTTATACCGGTTCTGTAAATTTAGAACGGGTAATAACGAAGATGCAGAAGATTTTGTTGCAGACTCATTTATTAAACTTTTTGAGCAAGAAGACTTTTATACAATTCAAAATAAAAGAGCTTGGCTTTATAAAGTTGCAAGAAATATGATTTATAACAAAACAGGATCAAAACAACACAAAGAGACTAGCCACTTAGATGATTTTGAAGGAGAAGTCGACAAATACATGGACTCTTTCGAAAACGAAGTGGTAAATAATGCAACTGTTGAGTATCTTGAAGATAAACTTCATAACCTTGATGATGATACCTCTGATATCATCGTTATGCGTATCTGGGATGATTTATCTTTTAATGATATCTCTTCTATTGTTAATTTATCTGCCGATGCTGTTAAGAAAAGATTCTACAGAGGTATTGAATTCTTAAAGAATTCTGTTTCTTCTGAAGAAAAATCTCTTAATATTAAGTCTATTTCTATTCCTTTTATTCTTGCTGGAATACTTGGAATTTCTACTCAACCTGCTTATGCTTTTAGTGCAGCAAGTTCTGCTACTATTGCAACAGCGGTTGGTTCTACTTTAGGTTTTACTTTTTCCAATATGATTAATTCAAAAGTTTCTACTGCTGCTACTGCTGGTAGCGGTATCCTTGCTACTACTGCTGCTAAACTCATTGCTGGTAGTGCTATTGTTCTTGCTGGTGCTGGTGTTGGTATTGGTGCTGTTGCTATTACTGCTAATCAAACTCAGCCAACTCAAGAAGAGCAGAATGGAGTTGTAATTAATAATCCATCTTCAGATACAACTCTGTCTAGAAATGAAAATTTAAAAATAACTAGTCCATCTAATCCTAATACTGTGCTTGAGGATCTAACTATAAAGCTTCCTGAAGACATTACTATTACAGATAATGGTTGGGAAAAGGTTATTGTTGGACAAGATTTTGAACTAAATATTCATGTTCCTTATGAAGCTCATCCCATTGCACTGAAAGGAATAAAAGATGTTGGAGAAAATAGTTATTACGGTGAAATTTATAAAGGAGTAAATTATTCATCAGCTAGTCAAGATGGATATTTTTATACTAATCAAAGTAGTTACTTAGATAATACTCTTTGTGAAAGTCCATCGTATATAGGTGAAATAATTGAAGGTGCATCATGTGGAGATGCATTAATAGAAGATAATAGTGGATCGTGGTTTAGAGCTTTCTGTACTCCTGATTCAGAAGACGGGACAAAATTGTGTGATGAAATTGTCAAAACAATAACACCAAGTAAAACTGCAAATTCTGAATTATACTCTTATACTGCTGTGCATGATGTTCCAGAAACTTCAAACTACATAGTTGAAGTTAACCTTGCTTCATCTACTCAACTAGTTCAAAAGGCTTGGGGAGATGCAGCTGCACAAAAATATGGTGCTTATTTTGGAGGATTAGCCGTATTTGAATACGATGAAGGCGCAATAATCTTAGCTGTACCTTATGAAGGATTCCCTCAAGAATTTGATACTGTAACAAGTATTGGAACAAATGCAGATGGTATTGATATATCAAGAGTAACATCTGGTAATGCTACTGCATATTCAAACTCTGATAATGTTTATAATACATATGAAGAATGTAATGGGATTACACAACTAACTCCACCATGCGGGAATATGATAATTTGGGACGATAATGCAAAAGCATATACTGAAGTTTATTGTATCGCTAATAATAATGACTACTCAGTTTGTGATGAAGTAGCATTAAGCATTCAAATGTCATCAACAAAGAGATAATTCAAACTTTATAATAAAACCCTGAAGATTTATGCTTCAGGGTTTTTAGCGTTATAATTACGTATGAGGAAGCTTTCTGCATACGAAATAAATCAATTAAACAAACATGAGATAGATCCATATTCTCTTGATCTAGATAGTATAGGCGACAAACCAGTAGAGTATATAACAGGATTTGCTGAATTTTATGGAAGAGATTTTATTGTTAATGAAAATACTCTAATTCCAAGAATTGAAACTGAGCGAATTATTGATTTAGCTTTTGAAAATTTGTCTGAAGGAAAAGTTAATTTTATAGATATTGGCACAGGCTCTGGTGCAATAGGAATAACATTCGCAAAAGAATTAGAAAAAAGAGAAATAGACTATAGTGGAATTTTAAGCGACAACTCTGAAGAATCTTTAGCTGTTGCTAAACAAAATGTTGAAAAGCTTAAGGCTTATGGCTTACAGCTTACAGCTAGTAATCTACTGAGAAACGTAGAACATACAACATATAACGTAATACTTGCTAACCTCCCATACATCCCCACATCCCGAATCCCAAATCTCACATCTTCTGTTAAAGACTTCGAACCAATATCTGCACTAGATGGAGGAGAGGATGGATTAGATTTAATAAGAAAACTGATCTATTCTGCAAGCGCATATTTAGATAAAAATGGAGTAATAATTTTAGAAGTTGATGATACACATACACACAAATTTGCTGAAGAATTTATAGGTTGGGATATTGAAATATTTACTGATTTGAATGGAAAGAATCGATTTTGGGTTTGTAGGCTTAACCTTCAATAATTCCACCTCTCATTAAAACTTTCTTTGCCTTTCCTCTTATTTGCTCTATATATTGTGCAATTGTACCTGCACTTAGTGGGTTTCCTTTTCTTCCAATGACTAATTCTAAATCTCCAATTTCCTGATAGGTGTGATTATTAATATAATACTCTCTATATATTGAATATAACACTCTATCAAACTTCAGTAATTCTTCTAATTCTTTCGCTACATCAGGAACAGATAAAGCATATTCTACTATATCTATTGGAATAACCTGCTTTTCTTCTTCAATTTCTTCTTCCTCTTCAGTTCCTTCCAATAATTGACTGGCAATATGCTTTAGTTGCAATGCGTACCTTCCAATCATTGACTTTTTTAATGTACCATTTTTACCTTGTATTAATCCTTCATCTTCCATCTCTCTAAACGTACGATTATTTACGTATTGTTCGTTCAATATCTGTAGAAATATTTGATATTTATCCGATTCTCTAAGTACATCAAAGAATCTAATTCTTGCTTGCTTATTTAGCAAAATAACTTCAATGTCATCTGGCATAACAAATATTTCTTCCTCCATAAACCCTTGAGGAAAAATTGTTGCCAGTTTACCCATAATAGTATTAGACCATACTAGATCAGAATGCTCTAGCTTAAGCCTAACCTGCTGTTCATCTAAACTTAAGTTTGAATTTTTTGGATTTGCTATCCATAATCTGTAAGTATTAATTCTTGAAATATCTCTTGGAGCAATATTAGGCATATCAAACTCATTTTGGTAGGAAATAGTGTACATACTTCTCTTTAAAACACTAAAAAAATAAGTAGCAAATGTGCTAAATGTTCTTGCTAAATATTTTTCTTGAAGCTCATTATCTGTAGCAAATTCTTGAACTTCGGGAGGCACTTTATTTAAATCATAAGCTTTTATGCAAGCATATAGTTTTTCTATTGCTGAATTAAAATTCTTTACTAATAGAGATTCATCCCCTCTATAATATTCTATCGATTGCTCAAACATGAATGCGCCAAAAATATGTATTAACACTAATTTAGGATCATTAAAATAGACCTCTGCATTACCAATTAGTAAATTTAGTTCATTTATAGTTTGTGTAGAAATATCTTCTTTATTAAATTGCTGAAGACATGATGATAGTTTATCTTGATCAGACAAAGTTTCAATTGGTTCATCTAGTTTACTTAAGGTAACTAGTAGATGAAGAAAATCGTCCGATCTATTTCCCCATGGACTATTTCTTACTAGTCTCTTAATATCTGCAGTACTGTTAAACTGCATGTGAAATTCGATCGAGCTTTCACCTCTTTCAGCAGTTTCTACTATACCGTTATTGTCGATGGTCTTAATATTATCCACAAAGTTGAATTAGATTAAATAGAAAATTGTGTTCTGAATTATACAAAAAACACAATTTTTATGCAGGATTTATTTTGAAGTTGATTTTAATAGTTTTTTAAGCTTCTGAATTGAGTCTTCTTTAATAATAGAAA
>JAGQLJ010000004.1:716-16427 GCA_020429495.1 Candidatus Dojkabacteria bacterium | reverse complement strand
CAATCTCTAAAAAATATATTTTTGATGTAAAAAAAGTAGAGTTATCTACAGATACTAGTAGTAGTAATTTAAAAATAAAACTGGGATTATCAACATTAATGGTACCCCTTGAGCAGTTATTTAGGAATGATATTGAAAAGAAGATATTTTACGATAAATGGGATATTAACCCCAGTGAACAGAAAATATCTACGCCTACTAACTGCAATTATTTAGTAATTGGTATAGAATATTCTAATAACAATATTGGTAAAATTAATAGTTTAGAATGCTTACAGTATCTTTAAAAAAATTAATTAAAGTTGTTTTTGTAGCTGCATTTATTGCAGTAGGATTTATGACTCTCCCGTTACTTTCTTCTGCTAGTTTCAATCTTAAGGTAAATGCTCAAGCTACATGCACATGTAGCGCAGGAGCAACGTCTGATCAAGGATGTGCTGCATTTGGGTGCCCTGTTGGTACTAGAAGACAATGTACATGTGGAATTGAGGCTGATCAAGGACTATGTACCTTACCTGGATCCTATAATCCACTTCAACATGGGTTATGGTCTTGTTATTGTGTACCCGATTCTTCTTGTACAGTCTCAAATCCTGGTACACCGCCACCTGGATGCGATCCTAATGCATGGGGAGCTTGTAGTGTAAGTTGTGGTGGTGGGACACAAACAAATGCTTGTGGTGATACCAGAGCATGTAATACCCAATCCTGTTGTAGTGGTGTAGCCCCAACAGTATTTACTCAAACAGCTCCTACAGATGGATATGTATTTCCCTCTGGGACCAAAGATATTTATCTAGCTTGGAATCAGACTAGCTTTGGTACAAATTGTTCTGGAAATGTAAATACCTATACTGTATGGCTCTATAAGGGTGGTACCTGTGCAACAGCAATCAATGATTTAGATGTATCCCCAACTATAACTAGTGGAGCATGGACTAGTGGTGTTTTAAATTCATCTACATCTAGCTACACTGTGACTAATTTAGGGCAAGATGGAGTAAATTATTGCTGGCTAGTGCTAAAGTCTAATGGAGATCAGCTAATTACAACTGATTTTTGGGATTTTAGTGTTGCTAATCCTGCACCACCCTCTGCACCTACCCAACCATCAGTTACACCAACATGTTCAAGTGGTGATATCAGATTAAATATTACTTGGAGTGGAACTGCAGGAGACTCTTATCATATTGATATTGATAATGAAGCTAGTTTTGCTAATTCTTTTTATAATTATCCATATCCAAATCCTGGAACTACATCAACAAACGTCACTTTAGTTGATGGTAATTTTACAAGATATAACCCAACAGATAATGCACCTTTGACTATGACGGCAGGAACAACGTACTATGCAAGAGTATATAGTATTGGTACTGGATTAACATCAGCAGTGAGGTCTTTTGTTGCACCCAACTGTGCTACTCCATCTGCACCTACTATTACATCAACCTGTACTAATGCTAATGGTTCTGCGAATATGAGGATTAGTTGGGATGTTATTTCTGGATGGTCAGATGATGGTATTTTCATTGATATTAGTACAACAGGTAATTTTGGTGACAATCTTCACTATAATAGACAAGTTGCAGCAGGTGCGGCTACAAATCAAGGTTATTTGAATTTTAATAGTTATACTGAATATTTTACTCGTTATCCAAGCAATGGTACCTTAACCCCATCTCAAATACGATTTGAGCCTGGTAATACATATTATGTGAAAATCTACTATATTCGTTTTGGTAATAATTCTGCACCGAATTATGCGGCAGGTAACTCTGCTGTGCGTACAATTAATTACGTTGGTTGTTGTGGTGATGGTTATGATAACGCTGCGGAGCAATGTGATGCAGGTTCATCAAATGGAGTAAGCTGTAACCCTGGAACAACTGCAAATAGCACCTGTAACTACTGTACTTCAACTTGTACAACTGCCACTGTTTATGCCCCTAAAGGTAGTCATGATCCACAAACATGCACTGCAGCAACAGGATGGGCTTGTGATCCTCAGAACTATTCAAGGTATGTTGATGTTCATGTATATGCAAGAGATTTAAGCACTAATGTTACAACATTTGTTGGAGCAGATACAGCTAACGAATTAGAAAATGCAACAGTTGGTGCTCAATGTAATAATAATCCAAACCGAGGTTTTACAGTCCCAATCACATCAATTATAAATGGTAATCAACAACAAATTACAGCTTATGCAATCAGTGGAGATTCTAGATCTAATCCAATTCTGTTAAATTCTCCAAGAACAATAGATACACTAACTTGTATTGCAAGGCCAACTATTAGTAGTGCAAATGTTAGCAACGACACTTGTGGCACAGGATATTCAGGAAGAACAGGTGGGATAAATACTAATGTTACTAATCCAATGGAGTTTGTAGTAACTGGACAAGAACCTGCTACAAGTATAAAAAATGTTGAATTTTACTTAGTGCCTAAAACTGCTACAGATGGAGCACAAAACGGAATATTTGAAGCTACAGCTACTCCATTTAGATCTACAGTTATTAGTAAAGTAGCTCAATCTGATGGAATTGCAATATCATTTAATCCAATAACTAGGGTTCTATATACACTTGATCCAAATACAAATAATTGGAAAACTGGTACAGAAGGCAACCAAATCTCGACATATAGAGGTTTAGTCACAGCTACTATGACTGGAACAACTTTAAACCCTACTGTTACATTCCAAACTGAATTTAATGATGATTTTTATAATGGTACATATAGTTTGTATTACACTGTTATTAATAACTACAACGCTACTCCAGATAATGATGCAACTAATGACACTACTCAAATTAGATTACGAAGATGGGGAGATTGGGGTGTTGATACAGACCCTCCGACAATAGTTTTATCTGATCCAACATTTATTACAAATAAGATTTATACAATGACTAGAAATGCATCTGAAGCTGCAGGTGCTAATCAAAGTGGATTGAATGCCACACAAACTAGATCATACCTTCATACTAGTAATTTGAATGCTGACTATCAATATCAAGTCGATAGTTCACCAGGTTTTAATCCAGTATCTATAATTTATCAAGATGATCCTGCTTACCCAGCAACCCCATCTAATATTTCAGAAGGATTAAATGAGTCACATACATATGAAGATTTACAAAGCTTTTTATCAATACCTGTTTCTCATACAATGTATGTTGCTGATAATGCTTGTAATGTAACTAAAGTAACAAAATCTGTAACTGCTAATGCACTTGCTCAGCCTTGGTTAATGTCTGTTGGAGGATCAATATCTGCGGGAGGTTCTGTTGAAAATATATCTATCCCAAATGAGCAAATCGATATTCCAGGATATTACGATGGTGAAGCAGCTCTAACTACTGAATCGTTGATTGCTGGAACCAATGTTATTCCAAGTCAAAGAGTTTCGCTAAAGGATAATGTGCTAATTAACTATAATGATGATTCTATTAGCGTACCAGCAATTTCTAACTTTGATTCTTGGTATGATCATTTACTAGATAGAATTGAAAGGGAAAACGGATCTTCATTAGATTCTGTAGGAGATGTCGTAATTGATAGTTACTTTTCTAACTCAGGATTATTCCCTGATGTTAATGCTGAAGTTCCAAGTGAGAAACCTGTGTCTGAGGATGTTACTGCCTCTGACAATCAGCTTGAATTATTGCAGGATCATAGTGTTGTTAATCCTCAAGTTGTACAAACTCAGACTACACCTTACGCACCTGTTATATCTAGCACATGTCAATCAAATGGGACAGTTAATATCAAATTTACATGGGCTACAAATGTATCTGGATGGTCTGGAGATGGTATCTTTATAGATATCAGTAAGACTGGTCAATTCGGTGAGAATAAACATTATAATCATTACTTTAGTGCTGGATCACAAGAAAATGCCGGTACATATACAATCAATACAAGTAATACTACATTCTTTATCCGATATCCTAGCAATGGAACATTACAGCCTACATATTTAACAATGACAGAAGGCCAAACATACTATATTAGATATTACTATCCTTATAGAGGATCTCAGACTAATTGGACAGCAGGAGAAACTAGTGTCAAAGTATACACCGTACCAAACTGTCCTGCTACTGTTACTTGTTCACAATGTACAACCTCTACATCAGATGGAGGCGCATGTATTAATCAAACATATTCAGATACTTGCCCATCAGGTTGGAGCCAAGGGACAAATAGTTGTTCTAGCTGTCCTGCTACAATAAACTGTTCAAGATGTACAACTACTACTTCAGATGCTGCAAATGCATGTGAAAATAGTACAATCACAGTATCTTCTAGCCAATATACTTGTCCTACTGGATGGGTGTCAGGAACAAATACCTGTGGTAGTTCATGTGTAACTGAAATTACATGTTATAGATGTACCTCAAGCACTTCAGATGGGAACACTTGTGAGTCATTTGTTTATCAAGGTTCAACTTGCCCTGCTGGATCAACAAATAGTTCAAATTGTGCAGTGGTAACTGGTGGCTCGTGTCCTGTAGAGATAACTTGTTATAAATGTACTGATCCAACCAATGATGGTAATACGTGCGAATCATTTATTTATGCCGGATCTTCTTGTCCATCAGGCACATCTGCGACACCTGGAGCATGTGCAGCTGCTGTAGGAGGAAGCTGTCAAAGTACAATCACTTGTTATCAATGCAGTGCCTCTGAGTATGATGGTAATACTTGTGAACCATTTGTACAACAAGGTACATCTTGTCCTACTGGAACATCAACTAGTCCAACAGGATGTTCTGGCGTAGTTGGGGGATTCTGCCCTACTCCAGTTCACCAAGATACAATTGCAGCAGTAAAAGTTGACAATTTAACAATAACAAGTGGTGCAATTTGCGATCAACAAGGCATAGTCTTTGTGGAAAATGATCTAATAATAGAACCCGATCTATTAACTGGACATAACCAAAATGGATGTATTTTTATAGTTAAAGGTAATGTTATTGTAAAACCAGGAGATCAAAAAACAGTTGGAGTTGGCATCTTTACTAATACACCAGCTGAATATGATATTATAGAAGGATTCTTTATAGTTGGCGGTGACTTTATTACTGAACTAGATAACATTCAAGGTGATACTTTCAAATGGGATGGTTTAATTGTTAAAGGTGGAGTTTATGCTCAAAATCTTGACTTAAGAAGAGATTTAAATGGAAATGGAAGTGGTAATATTGAAAGACCATCGCACCTATTTATATATGATCCGAGATATAAGAAAATATACGAAAAAACATTTAGCTCAAGATTCTACTCACTTAGAGAAGTTCAAAAATAAAGATTTTGAAATTACTAGCAATGTGGATAAAGTTATAACAGCCTTAATTGATGGAGAAGAAGTTGAATTTACAAATTCTATACAGTTCAATAAAGCTAATATTCAATCAAAAATTACATATAAGTTTGTTCTTGATAATGGTGCAACTTTAAAAGCTTTACCCAAGGTAATCATTAACAAAGGGGCATCAAATATTAATACACATTTATCTATAAAGTGTTTGATACTTGATTCTAAATCACGAGCTAGTGTTACACCCTCTTTGGAAATTTTTGAAGATAATGTAAAAGCAGGTCATGGTGCTAGTATTGGAGCTTTGGATAAAAATCAAATTTATACATTAATTAAAGCAGGCATAAAACGTGAGGTTGCTGTTAAAATTTTGGTTAAAGCTTTTCTAACCTAATTTAGTGTCCCAATATTCAATATATTTCCAAATTTAATATCTAGCTGAGTAAGTTCTGCATTTTCTGAATCTAGAGCAAGACTAAAAATCTTATTCTGCGATATGACATAAACAATGTTGTTATATGCAAAAAGTTCATTAATATAGTTAGGAAAACTAGCAGCTATGACTTGTTCTTCTTTATTTGGAATATTAATTAAACCCAAAGCTTGATCAGTATTATCAGCAATTGAGCGCTCTGAAAATATTATTTTATCTTGATATATAAAAAAATCACTTCGAATTTTTGAAGTCGGCATTTTAAATAATGCATCAGTAGAATCTTTTAAATAAAATTTGGAATTAGAGATTACGTATGGATTGTTGTTTATACAAGTTATTTTTTTGATTGTATTTTCATAAAGATTATACGCATAGCAAAGTTGATTTGTATTATCTGACATTGCTATCTGACTTTTACTTACGCTAACAAGTTTTTGAATAATACTATCTAGATTATCTAAATTCTTTACTTTATTTAACTTTGGCTTATTTGAAGAAAACCAATCTAGTGATAACTGATCTTTTTCACGCGTCAAAACATAAAAAATTGACTCATCTTGAGAATATTCTATATCTTCAATAAAAAAATTATTATCTGAGCTAACTTTAATAATCTCTCTAATATTATCTTTTTGTATATTTACTTCTGAATAATCCTTTAGCGATCTTGTATACAGCATTACATCATCTTCATATAGCTTTATATTTTCAGAATCGGAAGGGATTATGTAAATTGGAGATATTTCTCCAGAATTAATAACTTTAGCAATAATAATATTTTTATCTGTGGTAATTTTTAGATAAGGTCTAATTATCTCTTTAGCAAGTATTTTATTACCAATTAATATGGTATCAGGATTTTCAATTGAAGAGGTTGAAATTCCTTTTATACTTGATTGAGGTGTATATTGATCTTGACTATCTGGCTCTATATATGCGTTTTCAGAAGTCTCACCATTATTTTTTATTAATGTTGATAAATCCACAAAATTGGATATTACTAATACCACACCCAAAACACCAATAAGCCCAAATGTTACTGTTAAAAAAACTCTCTTTTTATATGAATTCATTTACTCTATTGTAATATTTTCTTAGTCATATTATAATCTGACGTTACATAAATTAACAGCATGGCAAAACAACAAGGACCAACATACCAACCAAGCAAGATCAAAAGAATTCGAAAATTCGGATTTCTTGAAAGATCTAAAAAATGGACTGGGAGAAATGTTCTAAAAAGAAGAAGAGTAAAAGGTAGAGTAAAACTAACTGCCTCAACTGATTTTGGAACTAATATGGAAAAGAACAAAAAGTTCAAAAGAAGAAAATAAAAATTCTTTTAATAAATTTTAAAAGAGCGAGAAATCGCTCTTTTTTATAGGCTTTTAAGTTCTTCTGTATAATCTTTTAATTGAAGCAATAGCTCTTCTGCATTATCTTTAATAGCAATTTCTTTTCTCAAATGCATAATCTCTGTTTGCAAGTACTTCTTATAAATTCTAGTGAATAATCGATCTATTTCTTCTTCGGGATGTCCAATTGAACTAGTATCATAAGTAAGAATTAGCTCTAATGCCCTAGATATATCTTCTTCCTTATTTAACTTCTTAAGTTCATTTTCTAATTCTGAAGGATGAATATGTGAAAGCTTTATACAAATCTTATTTAAAGTTTCACTCTCAATCATATTTTCAGGAAAAGTTCCTAATATCTCTATAAATTCATTTTGCAGAATTAATGCTAATAAATAATATTCAGAAGAAATGATAGGTTCTTTTTTACCTTTGTCCTGAATATTTTCATCTATAGCAGGTTGAAGCAAAACTTTTGTATTATTAACTACATCTGTAAGGTTCTCTTGATTAGTTTCTAAGATTAAAGAAACATCTTTTATATAATGTTCCTGAGCAGTTTTGTTCTTAATACTTTTTAAAACTGGAATAATTTTTTGTTGAAAAGATTTTTTACCTTCAGCAGTTCCTAGATCCAATCCTTCTGAAAATTTTTGATTCAGATATGAAACTGTATCTTCGGCATTTTCAATTAGTTCATTCCATTTTTTTGGATCTTTATTAATTACTTCATCAGAATCTTGAAAGTCGCCTAAGTTAATGACTTTATGTGAAATCTCTAAGTCTTCAAGGTATGGAATTGATCTAACCAAAGCTGAAGTCCCTGCATTATCCGAATCAAAACAGAAATAGACCTTATCTGTATACCTTTTCATTTTTTTTGCCTGCTCTCTTGTAAATGCTGTTCCAAGTGGGGCAACAATATTCTCTATTCCAACTCTATGTGAGGAAACTACATCTAAGTTTCCCTCAACTAAGATTACAAACTTATTTTTTCTAATAGATTCTTTTGCATGAAATAAACTATATAAATTCTCATTCTTACTAAATATTATAGTTTCGGGTGAATTTAAATATTTAGGAGCATATTCACTTTTTTCAATATATCTTCCACTAAATCCAATCACTTCTCCTGTTTCAGAAAAGATTGGTTGAAGTAATCTATTTCTAAATTTATCTATTATTTTCCCTTTCTGTTCTGCAAGTAAACCAAATTTTATTAGCTCTTCATCAGTAAAAGTTTTTTTATTTAAGAAATTTTTAAGATTAGTATAATTCTTTGGAGCAAACCCAAACTGGAATTTCGTAATTTCAACTGCAGATAGACCTCTAGATTGTGCATATTTTCTTCCAGGTTCTCCCATTTTATGAGTTGTAAGGATATGATGATAATACTTTGCAGCTAGCTCATGTGCTTTATATGCTCTAGCTTTTTCTTCTTCTTTTTTAGGATCTTTTTGGAAATCATTTTCTAATGTAATTCCAGCCATTTCTGCTCCTTTTTTTAAAGCTTCAGGAAAAGATAATCTTTCTATTTCTTGAATAAAAGATATGGCATCTCCTCCCTTACCACATCCAAAACATTTATAAATTTGGAGAGTTGGATTAACCATGAATGAAGGTGTTTTTTCATTATGAAATGGACAAAGTCCACGAAAGTTGGAACCTGCATTTTTCAGCTCTACATAGCTACCAACTACTTCTGTAATTGATAGTGCTTGTTTAACTCGTTCAACATCACTCATATGGTTAATTATATACTATGTGGAAAGTGTTCCTAAAAATATGAAAGTGTTCTAACTGCTTGCATTGCAAAGCTATACTCTTCAATAAATTCTCTACTATTCTTTATTAAATCATTTTTTAAAGATAAGTCTTTTGTTAACGAATCTATTGCCAAAGAAATATTTGTTGGATTAGTATCTTTTATTTTTAAAACCTCATTTGTGAATTCACTGAACATTTTAATATCTGTTGTGATTGTAGGTGTTAGAGTAGCTAGCGATTTAGATACAGCAGCACTTGCTGATTCTCCAACATCTTTATATGGAAATAGAGCAATATCAGAAACTTGAAGTAATATAAATATCTCTTCTTCTGACAAAAAGTCTGGAACAAATAATACATTTTCCTCTAGGTTAAATTCTCTTACCACTTCTTGTAACTTATCAAAATCACTCTTAGCTGATGAATTGCTTGCAACAACTGCATTCATAGCAATGAGTAATATATTTGGGTAATCTTTTTTAAGAATTTTTATAGATTCCAAAACTGATTCTAAATCTATTTTCTGAAGAACTAGTTTACCGTGAGTAATAATTATTGGATTATACGAATCTAATTCTAACTTATTCTGGACATGAGATTTAGATCTATATGGAACTAATTTTCTTGGATGATAAAGTAGCACTTTATTATCTGTAGGCACAGAATCAAAATCTTCTTTGTTATGGATAAATACTGATTTCGCCAAATGCAGATTTTTACACTCCAATCCAATATTAAATCCTTTTCCCTTTACTGCATGTAGCGTTACATAAGAATTTACTTCTAATCTAGCAAGCTCCATTAATAAGTAGTCTAAAGATTCTGGAGCAAAATTAACTCCTGAATGATATTGAATATGAATATGTTGTAGTTTGTATTCCTGTATAAATTTCAAAGTTTCTTGAAATGAAGTTTCTCCACTTTCCCATGTTCTTATAACATTAGAAGCATCAATCTTTTTTCTTGCATCAATATCTTTATTTGAAATATAGAAGAAATTATTAAATGAATCTTCTACATTAGAATATAAATCTGCTGTATATTCTCCAACTCCATCATCATCATTTAAAAATGATATCACCCCAGCATTCTGTGTTTTCAAGTGTGAAATTTTTTCTAAATCTGAAATTATTGGTAGAATTTTTTTTGCTGTATTTTGCCAAGTAAGCTCATTTGCTACTTCTTTAGCAAGATTAACTTTTTGAGTTACTTCTTCTGATTCTATATTTTCGAATAAATATTTCATTGTTTTTGCAAGATGTGTAGCATCTGGCTCAGCCCATTTTGCTCCTAAATTAACCATTTCAGAGTCTGTTGTGTTTACTAGCTTATAATCTATAAGATAAGCATTTGATTCATTAGCAAAGTCTAAATAGCCACTATAATTAGTAGCAATAACTGGCTTGCCATGATACATTGATTCTGCAATTGGTAGACCAAAGCCCTCTGCTCTTGATGGATAAACGCTACAATCGCATGCATGAATAAGATTTACCATATCAAGATCTGTTAAGTCTGGAGATGTTATATGCTCTACCTCAGGGCTATTTTCATTTTGTAGCTCAGAAAGAAGTTCTGGAACCATATTATCTGGGCCTGGAAAGCTTTTTATTACTAAACAAACATCATCATCTTTACTAAATTGAGAAAAGTATGCCTTTAATAAAACATCTACTCCTTTTCGTTTTCTTGCAGAACTGATATGTAAAAATTTAAACTTTTTCTTTGTTTGTAAAGGGAATACTGCAGTTGGATTTACAAGCATAGCATCATCAATCCCAATTAGTGTGCTAAATATTGGGACCTTTATTCCATTTTTCTTCAAAATATCTTTAACAAAACTAGATATAGTAAAAACTCCATGTAGGTTTTGATTGATCTCATCAACCCAAATTTTAGGATAAATTGATTCTTCCCATGCAACAAAAGCAGTTTTTGTTTTAGCCTTTATTTGGCTATAACCAATATTGACAATACCTTCTTTTGGAAAGTTACTATAAATTGCTATATCTGTTTCTAGCTCATCCTTTGACCATAAAGATTTTATATATGGAAACTTATTTAAGTCAGAATCATCAGGATATTTATCTAACTGATCTACTGAGCCATAAAGATATGTTTTATATAAATCTTGAACTTTAGATAAAGCTTTTGCTAAACCTCTATTAGTTCTTGCTAAGCTATAGTTTGTTATAAACGGACCAATAACTTGAATAGATTTACTCATGTATAAATTTTAGCATTTATCTAATCATGTAGAGATGAGTTATGATATATTTAGATAATTAAAAACTTAAAAATGAAAGTATTTATTGGATCAGATCACGGTGGTTTTGAATTAAAAAAACAGGTTATTGCAGCAATTTCAGATATGTATGAAGTTGAAGATTTGGGTGCATATGAGTTAAATCCAGATGATGATTACCCAGATTATGCAAAAAAAGTGGCTGAGAATGTATCTCAAGAGCTAGATTCACGAGGAATTTTAATTTGTAGATCTGGTAATGGTGTAGCAATTACTGCAAACAAGATAAATGGCGCTTATGCAGCAGTTTGTTTTTCAAAACATCATGCAGAAATGGCAGTTACTGATGATAATGCAAATATATGCTGTTTAGATGCTGATTATGAAGGTGAAGATCCTATTGAGATTGTTAAATCATTTTTAAATTCAGAATTTGCAGGAATGGAAACAAGGCATGGAAGAAGGTTTAAAAAGATTCAGGAAATAGAAAATTTATAACAGACACTCAAAATTAAATAATCCACTTTCTTTGTCTGCAGGACACTCACCATGTGCTCGTCTAATAAAAAAATAATCATGCTGAACTTTTGGAATAGAATCAAGGGCATTGGTTGGTTTATATTCATGGCTAGATAAATTCCAAATTTGTATTAACAAAAAATATACTATTAAAAGTCCCACCATAGTTATAATTATCCTTTTCCAATTTGTATTAAAAATCCAATTGGGTAGTTTATTTTTAGCTTTAGCCTTTATTTTTTTTATAAATCTATAATGTCTTGATTCAATAATATTTTGTGCAATGAATAAAGAAACGCCTAAGCCAAAAAAGCTACCTGTTAAAAATCTAAATAGATTATTACTTACATAAAAATTATCTCCTTGAATTATTCCAAAAGGATTAATTGCTTCGAGTGTTGTTATTGTTTGAATTCCTCCATCTAATGCAATTGGAGTTATAAATAGAACTAAATGCCAGATCTTAACTTTTTTTAGTATTCCTATTTTATATAAAACTGAACCAATAGATAGTCCTAACCAAATGCCAAAATCTCTTGCACACCAAGCATATTGATAATCAAAAATATGAATAGATCTTGTGTCAAACTGATGGCAAAACAAGCTAAAGATTAAGTAAATTTTTTCTGAAATTATGTGTAGCCCAATCGCACTTAAGATTGGCGCAATTATTGGTAATGTTACTAATAAAAAAAGAAATAGGAAGTACCAAAAATCAACTTTATTAAAAATCTTCATGTATGAATTGTCGTTCCAATAAATTCTTCGCCTCTTATTGCCTTGACCAAGTTATCAAGTTTTCTTCCATTTAGAACTATACATTTTATATTTGATTTAGAAGCCAGCTCTGTTGCAATTGGATCAAATGGTACAGCCATTTTAGGTGTAAATTCATCAGTTCCTAGAATTTTTTTGTAGTCTTCCCAGCTCACATCTTTGATGAGCTCTGCATTTGGATTATTGTCTGGATCTACAGGATAAACTCCATCAACATCTTTTAGAATGTATATTCTATCTGTATTGTAATTATTAGCCATTACTACTGTATCATAATCACCTGAATGCCCTGGTTCGTTTGCACCAACCATTAAAAATTCTTCATCAAATTCTTTTAATGAATTATTCTCTATATGATCATAAGTTAAAGCTTTATCATATGCTGAATTTCCAAAAGCAACTCTTAACATTACTGCATTATGATTATTTGAAGATGTTCCAGCCCAATCTATTTCTCGTTCATTTGCACCATTTTCTTTTGCTAGCGCCATGTACTTTCTAGCCAAATGACCTCCTCCAGTTATTAAAATAAATTGATTATTTTCTGAAAATGTTAATAAACTCTCTTTTAGCTGTTTAGCGTATGAGAAATCAAAAATATTGTCGAATGACGGTGATAGAATTGAACCACCAATTTTTAGAACAACGATTTCTTTCATAAGAAATTATATCACTGATGATGATAAAGGTAATGTTATGGCTCGTTCAATCTAAAAGCTCGCAGTTAGTGGGCTCGCAGCTCTTAAAAACCTCCCCCTCCTGCTCTCCTATTAAGCCAAGAGAGTAAATAATAGGTTGGAATAGTTAGAAGTAAGCTTAGAATAATAGTGTTAAAAAGCATTGCAATAAGCTTAACAACACCACTTAAATTAGATACACTAACTGGAAAACCAGAAACCAAAGGTCCCTCTAAAATATCTGCAAAGAAAAAACTAACAATTGCAGAAAATATTAAAGCTAGTATAAAAGAGAACATTAAGTATTGACGTTTTCCTGGATCTGTAAACATAGAACTAAAGTTAATTAACCTATTCTACACAATTATTCTGTTTCTGTTAAAAGTTTATGAAAGTTTTCTAAAACTTGATCAGCAGTTTTTTCCCAATTGTATTTTTGAGCTACCTCTTTGCCTTTGTTTACAATATTTTGCTGATCCTCCTCACTTTTCAAAAAATCATAAATTTTATTTACTGAATCTTCTATATCTTTAGTATCTACTAAAAATGCTCCTCCATCTGTTATTTCTGGAAGACACGAAGCATTATTAATAATTGATGGAACTTGAGCTGCCATTGCTTGAATTGGTCCAAAGCCAAATCCTTCATACTCTGAGAAGTAAATGTATGAGCTAGCATGTCTTAGTAGTATTTGTAGTTCTTCATCACTTATTCTTGATGTTGTAATAACTCTATCAAGTATTCCTATTTGCTTTATTTTCTTTAAATAATATTCCCCCAAAGCAGACCTTGCCTTTATCGACTCTCCCTTTCCTTGATAAAAATCTCCTCCTACTAATACTAAGTTTTCTGGAATATGTGCGCCACCTTTCTCAAACAATCTTGAAACAATTTTTAGCATGTTATCAATTCCCTTATTAGATTCTAAACCTGAATCATAAAAGAAGTATGATTTTCGTTGTTCTCCTATAAATCTATTTATTACTTCGTTAATAGTTGTTTCTTCAATTGAATCTATTTTTTCAGCAAAAAAAGATTCATTTATACCAAGGTATATAACCTCAATGTTATCTTCTGCAATATGACCATAATTTATAAGGTCAGTTTTAGAGAAATTTGAACTAGTTAAAACTAAATCTGCCTCTTCAACACCTCTCCACATATACCTATAAAATATACCCTTAAGCAAATTCATAATTGGATTCTTTTGTGAAAAAGAATTATTTACTAATGGAATAACATCATGCGCTGTAACTACAGTTTTTTTAGGCATAAATGAGTGCTGAAGTCTTGGTGTTGTTGGAAGTCCTCTTTCAAAATGTGGTGCAAAATATAGATCTGGCTCTTCTTCAAAAATTACCTCATCAGTTTTTTTCCATCTGAATATATTTCTGTAATTTGATAATGTTGGCTCTCCTAGTGAACTAAATGTAATTTTATCTTGATATTCTTCAATTCCAAACTTACTGAATCCTATTTCTCTTAAATTTTGTTCAAGATCATAAAATCCAACTAATGAAATTTTTATTGAGCTATCTTGAGAAGCCTTTTTAATCAATCTAAGTAAAAGATCTTTGGTATATCTACCAATACCTCTCTTTGAATACTGATCGAATAGACAAGTTATGTCTATAAGTATAGTTTTGGTTTCTGATTCTTCCATTAGTTATCAAGTAAATTGAGAGGTAGCCCATCTACCAACTCTACAAGCCAATCTAATTTTGATTCGTAATTTTCTACGGAGATTATACCATCTTTATAGTTAACTACCTTATCTCTGTCTAAGATGAACTCTACTGTATGAACTTGCCCATCTTGGTTAATATTTATTATGTATTTTTCTCCCCAAGATTTACCTGGATGTTTTTGAATCAACATTTTATAACCATTATTTGCAACATAATTTAAGTTTGATGGTAAATCATAAGAAACATTAAGTTCTTGCCCTGGGATTGGATCTTCTTCTTTCAGTCTTCTGTGATCAAACCTTATTATATTATCACTAACTGCTTTTTCCATTTCATCATCATTATATTCCTTTGGAGCATAGTATAAGAATCCAGATCTTTTTAATCCATCAGATTCGAATGTAGCAACCTCGAGTGGTACAAATAATCTAACCCAAGCTCTATATGTAAAGAATCCATCTGGATCGTATTGTAGTTTTAAACTGTCGTCATATACTTGTGGTTGAATCCATGTAACATTTACATTTTTAGAAATATCGCCTGCGTCTGAGATTGTGATGTCTTGAGTAACCTCGTCTCTGACAAATTTATTCAATTTCAGTGAACAATTCTGTGCTTCATTTAAATGGAAATAATCACCATTAAAATCTTTAACTATTCTTCCACTCATGCTGTATTTGTCAAAAAAATCTTGCATACTTTCTTCTTCAGAATAAAAGCCAATATCTTTTCCGTTTATAGAAGACACAAATATATCTGTTATTTTAGACATATCTGATAGAGGTAGCTCTAAAAATTTCTCTTTTGCGGCATTGGCAATATCTTTTATAATTGCTTTTCGCTCTGGACTAAATGAAAGTGCAGGATCATCTGTCTCTTCTTTAATGAACTCATATAAGCTATCCGCTGTAACTT
>JAGQLJ010000004.1:0-639 GCA_020429495.1 Candidatus Dojkabacteria bacterium | reverse complement strand
TTATATGATCATAGTCTGGGAAGTCTTCTTTATCGTATTTATTTGCAACATCATAGTAGTCCCTAAATTTATTCATAGTCCAGTATAAGTCTGGATAGATTCCAGAATCTTGTGCTCTTAAATAATCGCTTCCACAACCATTATTCATAAGATATCTTTGACCATATATATTTCTGTTACCTGTATCAACTCCTAGCGTATAAGACACAAAGTTTTCAAGATTCCACATATCACTAAATGATATATCTCCATTAAACTCTCCATTCTCTAGTTCCATGTGACCAAAGGCTGTTAAAAGTCCTCCTGATGCTCTCATTTCAGATTCGTTCTGCAGAATTATTAAGTAATCAGTTGGCCCATCATTAGATCCAACTAGTTCAGGCATGAATTTAAGAAACTCTATAGATTGACTAGAAATTTTAGGATAATCTTTTGCAAAACTTTGGAATGATGCAACACTATCTCTTAAGTTATAACCCGCTACATTTGGTACATATTTTGTATCTATTTTAGAAAGCTCATCAAAAATTTCTAAAATATCTGGCTCCATTTTTTCATATAAATTTATATAACTTGGAAGCTCTGCTAATACTAAGCTTGAAGCTGAAGGTTCAATTGGGTTCCCCTCCTCATCTAGTT
>JAGQLJ010000095.1 GCA_020429495.1 Candidatus Dojkabacteria bacterium | reverse complement strand
AGGTGAAGCTCCAGCTGTAAAGCAAAAGATTGGTTTCTTGGTTCAACAAACAGAAACTGTTGCAGTTCACTGTCTACCAAAAGACCTACCCGAAAGCTTTACTATTTCTATTGATAGTTTAGAAACTGCTAGTGATACAATCTCACTAAGTGATCTTCAATTACCAGAAGGAGTAGAATTTGATAGTGGTGTTGATCCATCATCATCAATTGCATATATTGCAACAGCTCAGAAAGAAGAGGAACTTGATGAAGAAGAGGCAGAAGGTGAGGAGGGAGAAGAAGGTGAAGAAGGAGAAGGCGAAGCAGCTGAAGGAGAGTCAGAAGAAAGTTCTGAAGAGTAATCTTTAATATAAAGATTTAAAGCCCACCGTAAGGTGGGCTTTTTGTTGCTAACTTGTAAATTTGTGGATAATCAACCATAATACTTTAGATATGAATCAACAAGAAAATCAAGTACAACCACCAGTTCCTAAGCCGTCAGTGGCTCCAGCAACACAGGTTCCTGTAGTGAATCAAGATAATGGTATGCGACCACCAACAAATCTTTCGTTAGCAGATGAAATTATTATATTGGAGCAAAAGGTTGCAGATTCAAAAATGCCGAATGAATTAAAACAAAAATCATTAGGTATGATTTTAAGGCTTCAGAAAATGAGTACAGAGGGTGCATTCTCAAGAGAATTTGAACCAATATCAGAGTATATAAACTGGGTAACAAAAATACCTTTTGGTAGATTAACAAATGACAACCTAGATTTAGGGAATGCTCAGAAATCTCTAGATGCTAATCACTATGGGTTGCAACCAGTTAAAGACAGAATTTTAGAGTACTTGGCAGTTTTAAAGCTTCAAGCACAAAAGCAAGCAGGTCAAACACAGTCTGCAGCAGGACAAAGTGATACAACGGAGATGAAAAAACTCCAGGGTAGTTCTTCTCATGCACCAATATTATGTTTTGTTGGTATCCAGGGTGTTGGTAAAACTACTATGGCTAAATCAATTGCAACTGCTCTTGGACGGCAGTTTGTTAGGGTTTCTTTAGGGGGGTTGGGGAGTGTTGTTGAACTTAGAGGAAGATCTAGAGGAGAAATAGATGCCGAACCAGGTCAAATTATAAAATCATTGATAAGAACTGATGTAATGAATCCACTGATTCTTTTAGATGAAATTGATAAGGTAAATAGTCAAACGGGACTTAGAGCTGACATTATGGCAGCTTTGCTTGAGATTTTAGATCCAGAACAAAATTCTGCGTTTATGGATAAATATGTTGATTATCCTATTAATCTTTCTAATGCAATATTTATAACAACAGCTAACAACCTAGGTGGAATTTCAGCTGCTTTAATAGATAGATTAGAAATCATTAGATTTGGAAGTTATACAGATCAGGATAAAATTATGATTGCGAAAAATTATCTTTTGCCAAAAGTAAGAAAGGCAACAGGTTTAACGGAGCAGCAGCTATCTTTTGACGATAATGTTTGGCCATTAGTTATTAGGCCACTTGGATTTGATGCTGGTGTAAGGCAATTAGAAAGAACTCTAACAGATTTAGCCAGAAAAGTAGCATTAATGATTGTTCAGGGAAATTCAACTGGCGTTCAAATAAATGAACAAAACTTTAGAGAATTTATTCCAGAGCAAATTGGGATAGTAAGTTAGCTACTAGCTACGTGCTACTTGCCGCTAGCTTTTTTATAAAACCACTCAGCATTTTCTGTATAGTATTTATTGCGTAATCAAGTCTCACCCAATCATTTTTTGATATAAAACCCAAATCTTTTGATAAAAGAAGGAAATACTGAACTTCACAGGCTGATCCAAATGCTATTTGTAGAAAGCTTGAAAAATCTTTATCTATTCTTCTATTAGAACCTTCTGAAATGTTTGCACAAATAGAGCTGGATGATCGCCTTATTTGAGATGTAACACCATATTTTTCAGAAGCAGGGAAATGATTAGTTATTCTATATATTTCTAAAGTTAGCTTGTGAGATTTTTGTCAAACTAATATGTTTCGAAAGCCTTGCATCCCCAATACTTAATAAATAAAATTGGGGAATTTTCTAGCAGCTAGTGGCTAGAATCAAGGGGCTAATTAGCCGTTTAGGAAATTTTTATATTCTCTATCTTTCTTTATAACAGACTCAATAGAATTTCTAACAATTTGAGCTTTATGCATTCGTTTTGTAGCAGATGCCCAATCAAGATATCTATCAATTTCTGGAGAAATGATTAGAATGAATTTTGTATCAAGCTTACCCTTTGCTTCGTCTACTGCATCTTTTAGTGTTTCAACTATGCTACTGTCAGTATATGAAATTAAATTTAGGTTTCTTGCTTTAGAACCTTGAAGAGGTAGAGTATCTATTTTGGTCGTGTCTCCTTCATACATTGCAAGAACAATTTTCTTCTCAGAAATTGCATATGCAATATCAAATCCTACTTTTGCATCAGCATTTGTTACATCAACAACAACAATATCTGTATCTCTCATAGCTTTTTCAACTTTTGTTTGATATTTGATGAAAGATTTTTCGTCACCCTTTTTTACTGAACTTCTAAAATCAAGATCAGATTTTACATTGTGTCCAAGTCTTTTTAAATTGTCGATTCCTTTTGAAAAAGAAGCATAATCTTTTTCACTGTAGTCATTGTTGTATAAAACAAATATTTTCATTATAAACTAGTTAAAGTATATTATCGTATTTCTTATATAGCAATTATATTATTATGTGTTCATTATTGCAAGCAATAATGTCATTTATTATTGGTATATTTAAAATCAAAATTGATAGTTGTTTATAGCATGAAAAGAGAAAATTAGAAATCGACTGCTGTAATAAATAATTTTTGATATTTATAAGTTGTTTTTTGTATTCTTTAGTTTGTATTTATATACCTAATTCATGTATTCTTATGTTAGTTAATTTATTGTTGTGTTTGGACTCTCAAAGAAAAAATAAGAGACTACGAAAAAGAATTCAACATATCTTGCACTAGATATTGGAACCGAGAATATAAAGACAGTACTATTTAGACTTAAAGATAAGTCAGTAGAGGTTCTGGGCTATGCAGTGGTTCCACAAAAACCTTTTTCAATGAATAAAGCCTTAATTATAGATACTGACGATGTGCTTGAAGCACTAGATACTGCAATTGGGCTTACAATTGGCCATGCAGAAAAGAAATTTAGTGATATAAGCTTACCAAAATCTGCTGTAGTTGGAATTGCAGGCGAGCTTGTTAGTGGTGTACCAATTGTTGTGAATGTTGATAGAGATGAACCAACAGAGCTAATTACAGAAAAAGAAATAAATCAGGTTGTGGCAAAAGTAAAAGAATATTCATTTGATTCAATACAAGAAGAGATTGAAGAAGAACATGGAATAAGTTCTGCACAATTAGAAGAAATTGATACTGAAGTGAATAGTATTTCAATTGATGGAGTTAAGGTTGGAAATCCTGTAGGGCTTTCTGGAACAGAAATTACTTATAGAGTCTTTTCATCATTTGCTCCAAGAATACAACTTAATTCTATTGAGCACATTGTTTCTCAGCTAAAACTTACTGTAGAAAAAATTGTTGTTGAGCCTTATGCACTTTCAGATGCATTCAATAATTTTGCAGATGCAAGAGACGGAGGAATTTTTATTGATGTGGGTTCAGGAACAACTGATATTTCAGTTGTAAAAAATGGAGATATTCAAGGAATTAAAATCTTTGCAATTGGTGGAAGAGTATTTACAAAAAGAATTCAAAACACACTGCAGTTAACATACGAAGAGGCAGAAAAACTAAAGATTTCTTATACAGAAGGAAGCATTGATGAATATCAAAAGAAAGAAATTAAATCAGCAATAAAGAGTGATATTGAGGCGTGGTTGCTTGGGGTTGAGCTTGCTTTAGAAGAGTTTGATGAAGTAGAAACTTTTCCAGATAGAATATTTATTTGTGGAGGAGGAGCCCTTTTGCCAGAGATTATGGAAGGTTTAATGGAGTATCCATGGATACAGAGATTGAATTTCCAAAAACATCCAAAAGTAAGCTTTTTATTCCCAAATAAAATTGATGATGTAAATGACTTGACCAGAAGTATAAATGATCAAATAGCAGTAACACCTTTAGCTTTAACTAGAACATTACTATAACTATGGCATCTTTAGTTGCAGAAAAAATATTTGTCGATCCTAATGAAGAAATTTCATTTCTTTCTGATCGGATAGTAAATTCACCTAAAGAGCATTTTATTGTAATTGTTCCAAGTTCCTCAGTTTTATTCACAAGTAATTTGAGTATAAAAATACTTTATAGAAGAGTAATTAAGGCAGAAAAAGTTGTAATAATAGTTACTGAAGATGAATACGGAACAAAAATTGCACAAAAAATAGGTTTTATTGTTGTTCAAAAAGTTAGTCAAATAACTGCAGACCTTTGGGAAATTGCAAATAATAAAGTTTATGCTGCACAGTCTTCAATAAATCACAAAAAAGATGAGCTGCTGAAAAATATAAAAGGAGAACAACCTGAAGAAAAGAAGCCAAAAAAAGAGATCAAAGAAGAATTAGATGATGATACTTCAGAATCATTTGAAATTAATTTATCAAGTGAAGATGTATCGCTATCAAAAGAGAAACAAGATTCAGATGAAAAATATACAAAAGAAGACGAGGCTGGTAAAAAAGAAGAAATATCGTATAATAATGTTGCTCAAAAAGAGGAACAGCCAAAAGTTGAAGAAAAGGTTAAAGATATTGGTGGAATAAAGATATACAGTGGCTCTGATGTAGAGAACTTAAAAGGCGATGATAAAGATGATACACTATATTCTATAGATAACGATGAGATTATGAATGATAGAACAATTGACACAAGTTCTTTTAGCAATAAAAAGTTTGCTGGAAGAGATGTAACAAAGCTTACTCCTAAAAAAGGAGCTTTTGCGTCTTTTATGGAGTCAATTTTTGGTCCATCTAAGAAAACATTACGTCCAGAAGACAGAATGGATGATGACCAGAGTATAGTAATGACAAAATGGTATCAGAGAAGAGGAGTTGTTCTAGGTATAATTGCAGTTGCATTTGTTTTACTAATATCTTATCTAACAATATTCCATTTTGCTTCAATAAAAGTTGAGATAAGTTTAGAGTCTGAAAGTGTTGTTGCCGAAGAGACTGTTGAAATTGATACAGAGGATGGAATTAGCTCAGTTGATTTAGAAGGATTGGTAATTCCTGGAAAACCATTAGAATCTAAAGAAGTTAGTACTTCAATTACATCAACTGCTGATGGAGAAGGAAAGAGAGGAGATAAGGCAACAGGTGCAGTGTATATTTTTAATAAATCAAAACAAGAAATTACAATTCCTGCAGAAACAAAAATTACAAGTATTAGATCAGGCTTGGCTTATGAAATTGTTGAAGAAACTGTGCTTCCAGCAGCAACAGAAGCATCTGATCTTTCTATAAATCCTAGTAGAACTGACAATGTAAGAGTAAAAGCAGTTAGCTTTGGAGAAAACTATAATGTTGCAGATTCTGAGCCAGACAGTGGTTTTAGTATTGAAGGAATTGATGCACTAAGTTCACAAGATATAAAAAGAGAAGGTGATTTTTCTGGCGGAACAACAGAAGAATATGTTTCTGTTTCAGAAGAAAATTTTGATGATGCAAAAGATCAGCTAAAAGAAGATATTGAAGATCAGGCAATAGAAGATTTAAAAGGTGCTGTTCCTGAAGGATTTATTCTTTTAGAAGAAAGTGTTGAATACGAAGAAGTAGAAGTTTCTTCAAATCCTGAAGTTGGTGAAGAGGCAACAAAGTCTGGAGATGAATATATTTTTGATTTAACAATGATTGGAAAGGCAACAGGAGTTATGGTTAGAGAAAAAGATTTGCAAGAAATTATTGAAGCAGTAATTAAATCTGATAACGAAGATGCTGCAGATAAAGATCTTGGAAGTATTACAGATGTTAGCTATAAAAACTATCTTGAGAATAGTAATGGAATTTATATAACAATTTATGCAGAAGGAAATATTGTTGCACCTATTGATAAAGAAGCTCTCAAAGATCAGATAAAAGGTAAAACAGTTAGCGAAGCACAAAGAATAATTGATTCTTATGATGTTATTAAATCATCAACACTAAAATACTTCCCATCTGTTATGCCTAGCGCACTACAGTATGTTCCTAGATCAGTAAGTAAAATTACTCTGATAGTAAAATAAGTAAATAGGGTAAGCTTTTACTGTCTATAGTTATTGACATTTTTCCCCGACACTTGCTAAGATTTAGCAGTCAAAAACAATTACTGCTAATTTTACATTTTAATTTTTAAGCATGGCTGCAAAAATTAACATTAAGCCAATAGGCGGAAATATTCTTGTTAAACCAGAAGAAGTAAGCGAAACAACAAAGTCAGGACTAATTGTCCAAACTTCAACAAAAGGAGAAAGACCACAAAAGGGAAAAGTAGTGGCTCTTGGAACAGGTGCTATTGATGAGTCAGGAAAGAAGATTGCATTTAACGTGAGTGTGGGTGATGAAGTTATGTTTAAAAAATATTCTCCAGAAGAAGTTGAAATTGATGGAGAAGAGTATTTGATTATGAAGGAGTCTGATATTTTGGGTGTATTTAATTAAATCAAAAATAAAAACTCAAAAGTCAAAAATACAGATAAAAAATAAAAATTTTGATTTTTGAATTTCATTTTTAATTTTTTACTTTTAACTTTTAATTTTAATTTATGGCAAAGCAAATAACTTACAACGAAGAAGCAAGAAAAAAAATGCAAGTTGGTGTTGATAAGCTAGCTAATGCAGTAAAAGTAACACTTGGCCCAAAGGGGCGAAATGTTGCAATAGAAAAATCTTACGGAGTTCCACACATTACTAAAGATGGCGTTTCAATTGCTAAAGAAATTGAGCTTGAAGACAAGCTTGAGAACTTAGGTGCAAAGATTGTTGTTGAAGCTGCAAGCAAAGCTGCAGATGTAGCTGGAGATGGAACAACAACTGCTGTTGTTCTAACACAAGCAATTATTAGAGAAGGATTTAAAAACGTAACTGCAGGTGCAAACCCAATGGCAATTCGAAAAGGAATTGAAAAAGGTGTTGAGACAGTTGTTAAAGCATTATTAGATTCAGCAAAACAAGTAAAAGGAAAAGAAGACTATAAAAGAGTAGCAACAATTTCTGCAAATGGAGATGAAGAAATTGGAGAAATTTTAGCTTCAATTATAGATAAGGTTGGTAGCCAAGGAGTTGTTACTGTAGAAGATGGTCAAACATTTGGTTTAGTTGAAAAGTTTGTTGAAGGAATGCAATTTGATAAAGGATATATTTCTCCATACTTTGCTGCAGGTTCAGAAGACCAAACAGTAGAAGTAGAAAAGCCTGTAATTCTAATTACAGATAAAAAACTTTCAGCTGCAAAAGAATTATTTGAGGCACTAGAAAGAGTTGTTACTGCAAGAGCAAGAGATATTGTAATTATTGCTGAAGATGTTGATGGTGATGCACTTGCAAATCTAATTATCAATAAACTAAAAGGTCACTTAAACGTAGTTGCTGTTAAAGCACCTGCATTTGCAGATAGAAGAAAAGCAATGCTACAAGATATTGCAGTGCTAACTGGTGGAACTTTAATTACAGATGATCTAGGAAAAAAAATTGAAGATACAATGCCAGAAGAATTTGGAAAGGCTGATAAAGTAAAAGTTACAAAAGATGAGACTGTAATTATTAATGGAGCTGGCGATTCTAAAATGATTAAAGCTAGAATTGCTGAAATTGAGACAGAAATTGCAAACACAAATTCAGATTATGATAAAGAAAAACTACAAGAAAGATTAGCTAAGCTAACAGGTGGAGTAGCAGTACTTGAAGTTGGTGCTGCATCAGAAGTAGAACAAAAAGAAAAGAAAGATAGAATTGATGATGCATTGCAAGCGACTAGAGCTGCAATTGAAGAAGGAGTTGTAGCAGGTGGAGGTGTTGCACTACTAAACGCAGTAAAAGCTCTAGATAAGGTTAAGGTAGACTCTGATGAGGAAGAAGTTGGAGTAAAGATTCTAAGGAATGCTCTAGAAGCTCCATTTAGACAAATTATGGATAATGCTGGAGTTGAAGCAGCATCATATATAAAAGAAATGGCAGGTGGAAAAGGATTTGATGCAAGAGCTGGAAAAGTAGTAGATATGATTAAAGAAGGAATTATTGATCCTGTAAAAGTAACAAGATCTGCGCTTCAAAACGCAGCAAGTGTTGCAATGCTTCTGCTTACAACTGAGGCAGTTGTTACAGAGATTCCATCAGACAAAGACGATATGCCTGCAATGCCTGGAGGAGGAATGGGAATGGGTGGAATGATGTAAGGTTATCAGTAAGGAACAATAATTATTGTTCCTTACAAAAAACGTGTAGTAAGGACAGGTCGCGACCTGTCCTT